>CANRGO010000011.1 GCA_947630125.1 uncultured Lachnospiraceae bacterium
TTGATTTAATTGTCCCTTGATCGCATTACGTACAAGGTATGCTTTTTCCAAAAATTCTTCTTTCGTAAACATTTTAGCCCATTGAAAAGGCGTAAATGGTTTAGGAATAAAAAATGATGTTGAACTTACTATCTGAACTTTTCCATTTCTCTCTTCTTTTGGAATTGTATCATAATATAAAGCTGCAATTTCATTGGATAAATCAGCGATTGCTGTAATATCCTCTTCTGTTTCACCTGGTAATCCAAGCATAAAATAAAGCTTCACTTTATTCCATCCACCTAAAAATGCTAACTTGGAACCATTTAAAATATCTTCTTTTGAAAGCCCCTTATTAATTACATCTCGCATTCTCTGACTACCTGCTTCTGGTGCAAACGTTAGGCTGGATTTTTTGATATCTTGAACCTTATTCATTACTTCAAGGGAAAATGCATCAATACGAAGAGATGGTAAGGAAATATTTATATTTCTGCTTTTACATTCTTCTACTAAAAAGCTGATAAGTTCTTCTAATTTTGTATAATCACTACTACTAAGGGAGCTTAGTGAGATTTCTTCAAGTCCAGTATTCTCAAGCATTTTTAATGCTTTTTCCTTTAAAAGATTCACATCGCGTTCTCTTACAGGTCGATAAATCTGCCCAGCCTGACAAAAACGACAGCCACGAATACAGCCTCTTTGTATTTCCATAACAACCCTATCCTGGGTGATTTTTATAAATGGAACAATAGGTTTTTCTGGATAGGTAGCATTGCTTAAATCCATGACGATTTCTTTTTGAACTTTTGCAGGCACAGCTGGGTGATTTGGTTTCATTTCTAATATGGTTTGATCTTCTTTATAGCTCACATTATAAAAGCACGGAACATACATTCCAGGTATTTGTGCCGCTTTTAAAAGAAATGCCTGACGATTTTCACCAGATTTCTTCCACTCCTTATACTCATCCAAGAGTCTTCGATACATGGTTTCACCTTCTCCAATATAGAAAATATCAAAGAAATCAGCAATTGGTTCTGGATTGTAGGTACAAGGGCCACCACCTATGATAAATGGGTCTTTATCTTCTCTATCTTTTGAGAGCAAAGGAATTTTAGACAGTTCTAGTACTTGCAATATATTGGTATAACACATTTCATACTGAATTGTGAAGCCTAAAAAATCAAAAGAATTTACAGTCTCTTGAGATTCCAATGCAAATAACGGTATCTCTTGTTCTCGCATGATTTTGTCTAAATCTACCCAGGGAGAGTAGACTCTCTCACACCAGGTATCTTCATAATTATTTAGCATGTCATATAATATTTGAATTCCGAGGTGGCTCATTCCAATTTCATAAACATCTGGAAAGCACATACAAAACCGGACATCAATCGCATTTTTATCTTTCATAACTGAATTGATTTCTCCACCAATATATCTTGCCGGTTTTTCAATTGTCATAAGTATTTCATCTGTTAAAGCTAATTTTCTCATCTGTTCATCCTTTTCTTTTTCCATGTTCTTAAGTAGTATAAGGGATATCATTTAAAAAATCAAATAAACAAAAAAGAACTAGCGGTTTGCTAGTTCTCTTGTAATGTCATCCCATGTAACATTTTTTTCTACCATTAATACCATCATATGGTAAAGAAAATCAGAAATTTCATATTTTATTTCTTCTGGATTGGGATTTTTTGAAGCAATGATAATCTCCGTTGCTTCTTCACCCATTTTCTTTAAAATTTTATCCAAACCTTTATCAAATAAATAGTTTGTATAAGATCCTTCTTTTGGATTCGTCTTTCGATCTGCAATCACATCATAAACTTTTTCAAATACCTGCAAAGGATTTAACTCTTTTGATTCACTTTCTACAATTTCAGTATAGAAACAACTGATATTACCTGTATGGCAGGCAGCTCCTGTTTGAGACACCTTTGCCAAAAGCGTATCATTATCACAATCTAAAGATAAACTTTTTACATATTGATAATGTCCACTCGTTTCACCTTTTAACCACTGAGAGTTCCTGCTTCTACTATAATAGTTCATCTTTCCAGTTTTTAAAGTTTCTTCAAAGGCTTCACGATTCATATAAGCCATCATGAGCACTTCCTGGCTTTTATAATCCTGCACAATACAAGGAATTAACTGATCTGTATTTAATTTCAAATCTTCCCATGTTGCTGAGCAACTAAGTTTGTTATCAAAAACCTGTTTCTCCATACAAAAGTCACGCAAAGTTTTCAAGTCTTTCATATTTGCATTGATAACATCTCCACATAATCCATGAATTTGGTCAAAAGATAAATATTCCAGAATTTTATCTAAACTTAAATTTGGAGCCATCAAAATAATTGGCAGCGGAAAGTTATCAATTTTCTCTTTTATATTTTTTCTATTTAAAACAAGTATTTCTGAAGCAAAGTTTTTTACTTCTTCAACATCATATGAAATTTCTTCACTACTATCCAGAGAAATCAAAATTTTATCTCTACCAAACTTTTGTGAAACTTCTTTTAAAATTGCTCGGTTTGATTCTTTTGAAAAATTTAAAATCGCTTTTTTGCAGCCTGCGTATAATATCTTTTTTACATCTTCCATTTTCTTAATATGACCAGCACCAATTAAAGGAATTTGACAGTGTAGAGCCATTTCTTTTATTACCAGAAGATTCTCTTCTTTTTCTTCTTCTGTACTTGAAAGATTAAAAACGATTATTTCATCCGGATTCTGCTCTTGGTAATGTAAAAGAAGATCTACCGGACTTACCTGTACAATGGTATCATCCTGAAAACCAGATACAGCGACTTTATTTTTTATATAAATACAAGGTATAAATTTCTTTGCTTTCATTTTGGTCTCCTTATAGACTTCCTTTTGTGCTCAAAACATCTTTGATACGGCTATCTTTTTGAATGGCTTCAGAAAGTGCTTTTGAGAAGGATTTAAATAATGCTTCTATGATATGATGATCATTTTCACCATGAAAAAGTTTGAAATGTAAATTCATACCAGCACTATAAGAAATTGCATAAAAAAATTCTTTTACCAACTGGGTATCTAAATACCCAACTTTTTCAGTATGCAGGTTAACATCATAGAGAAAATAAGGACGTCCGCATAAATCAACCGCCGATAAAACCAAGGCATCATCCATAGGTAGCATGCAGGAACCATAACGTTTTATTTGATTCTTATCACCTAATGCTTCTTTTATAGCCGTACCAAGTACAATTCCACAATCTTCAACGGTATGATGTCCATCTACATGTAGATCTCCAGAAATATGTATTTGCAAATCAAAAAAACCATGCTTCGAAAACCCTTCTAACATATGATCTAAAAATCCAATTCCTGTATCTGCAGAACAAATACCCGTTCCATCTAAATTTAGTTGACATTTGATTTTCGTTTCTTTTGTGTTTCGTTCAATATTAGCTGTTCGATTCATCTTTTTCCCAATCTCATGCTTCTGGCATGTAATAAATACTATTTTTCAAAACGTACCTGTATCGAATTTGCATGCGCTGTTAAACCCTCTTTTTTTGCAAACAATTCGATATCCTGATGTACTTTTTCTAGGGCATCTTTTGAATAATATATAAGACTTGTCTTTTTCATAAAATCATCTACATTCAAAGGTGAAAAAAACTTAGCGGTTCCATTGGTTGGCAAAACATGATTCGGTCCCGCAAAATAATCGCCTAAGGGTTCACATGAATATTCGCCAAGAAAAATTGCACCTGCATGTTTCACTTTTGTCATAATTTCAAATGGATTTTTCGTTAAGATTTCTAAATGTTCTGATGCTATTTCATTTGTCAAAGCAATTGCTTCCTCCATTGAATCAACAACCAAAAGAAATCCATACTGATTCAGAGATTTTTCAATAATTTCTTTTCTTTCCAATTTTTGTGTCATATTAATTATAAAAACAGCAACCTCATCTGCCAGTGTTTGACTGGTTGTTATTAAAATAGCAGAAGCCATTTCATCATGTTCTGCCTGACTTAATAAGTCTGCCGCAACATATTTGGGATTTGCTGTTTCATCTGCTAAAACTAAGATTTCACTAGGACCGGCTATTGAATCGATGGAAACATGCCCAAAAACCGCTTTTTTTGCCAGTGCCACATAAATATTACCAGGTCCCGTAATTTTGTCTACTTTTTCAATGCTTTCTGTGCCAAATGCCAAAGCAGCAATCGCCTGAGCACCACCCACCTTAAATATTTCATCTGCACCTGCGATATCAGCTGCCACTAATGTCTCTGGTGTGACCGTTCCATCTTTAGAAGCTGGTGTGGTCATTATAATTTTCGTTACACCAGCAACTTTAGCAGGTATGATATTCATGAGAACACTGGATGGATAAGCAGCTTTTCCACCTGGAACATAAACACCCGCTTTATCAATGGCAGTCATTTTCTGCCCCAGGATGGTTCCATCTTCTTTTGCATCAAACCAGCTAAGTTTTACTTGTTTTTCATGAAATTGCTGAATTTTAAGAGCTGCATCTTTCATAATACGTATAAAATCTTCCTCAACTAGTGTATAAGCTTCTGCGATCTCTTCTTTGCTTACTTTTAAAGTATCTTTTGTAAGTAAGCAACCATCAAATTTAGATGATAATTCAATTAACGCTTCATCTTTTTTTACTTTGACCAGCTCGATGATTTCTGCAACAGTTTTTTCATAGGAACCGTATTGGTTCGGGCTTCTTTGCATTAATTCTTTCAAAATCTCATTTTTATTCTGTTCTGATAATTTTATAGTTCTCATACGCTATCCCTCTATATTAATTTCTGCAGGTCTTGAATTATTTTTTTTATGCGTTCAAATTCCATTTTCATACTTACCTGGTTCACAATCATTCTTGCTGAGATAGGACAAATTTCTTCCAAAACCTCCAGTCCATTTTCTCGTAACGTAGAACCTGTTTCCACTATATCAACAATAACATCAGCCAATCCAACAATAGGTCCAAGTTCCACTGAGCCATTTAACTTAATGATATCAACCGTTTGATGTTTTTCATTGTAAAAATAATCTTTTGCTATTTTGGGATATTTCGTAGCAACACGTATCATTTCATGATGTTGCAGCAGTTCTTTGGCACTTTTTGGTCCACAAACACACATGCGGCATTTTCCAAAGCCCAGATCAAGAACTTCGTAGGCACTACGATTTTCCTCTAATATAGTATCTTTTCCAACAACACCGATATCTGCTGCTCCATATTCTACGTAGGTTGGAACATCTGGTCCTTTGGAAAGAAAGAATTTAAGTTTCAGTTCTTCATTTACAAAAATCAATTTGCGTGAATCTTTATCTTTCATTTCTTCACAATAGATTCCAATTTGTTCTAATAATTCCAGCGTTTTATATGCAAGCCTTCCTTTTCCAAGAGCAAAGGTGATATATCTCATTTCTTCCATTTTATATCCCTTCCTTTCCAGCTGTAATAAGTTCTAAAAATTCTTCCTGTAAATAGGTGATAATTTCTTTCTTATATTTCACGTATACTTTCATACCATCTTCTTGAAACCAGATAATATAAGGATGTCGGAAACTTTCTAAAAATGTTACATCAAAGCTCTCTTGTTCACATGGAATTAATTCTGTAGCTATTGAATTCTTTCGAATTTGATTTGCAAAATATAAGGAAGTTTTAAAACTTTCTTTGTCATAGAAAACTAAACAAGAAGCCTCTTCTACAGAAAAATCTATGTTTTGTCGGTTGATTGCATTTAGCAAATCATCAATTACAATCATAAACCCTATCGCTGGCGAAGATTTCCCAAAATGTCCAAGCAAATCATCGTATCTACCACCTTTTACAATTGCATCACCTACGCCGTAGGTATAAGCACGGAACATGACACCTGTATAATAATTATACTTGCTTAACATTCCAAGGTCAAAACTGACATAAGATTCAACACCATAAGTAACAAGAACCTGATATAGTTCACTTAATCGTTCCAATGCTTTTAAAGATCTTGTATTAGAAACTAATTTACGAGCATCTTCTAATACCTGATGATTTCCAAATAAATCATTTATTTTTAAGATAATATGTTTATGATTCTCCGTAATATTTCTTGTTTTTAATATTTCCTGAACTCCAAAATAATTTTTCCCTGATATATAATCACGAAGTTGAACCTCCGTTTCTAAATCAAGTCCTACTTCTTCACAAATACCTCGAAAATAGTCCGCTTCTCCTATACTCACCTGAAAATCCTTTAAGCCAGTATTCTTCAAAGATTCTATAACAAGACTTATCATTTCCCCATCAGCTTCTACAGAGCCATCACCAATTAATTCCACGCCTGTCTGCGTAACTTCTTTTAATTTCCCCTGAAAACTCAAGGTATTGGTAAATGTATTTCCTTGATAGCAAAAGCGAAGGGTTTTCTGATCCTCTCTGCCATACTTAGCTGCGCAACGTGCAACGGAAGGTGTAAAATCTGGCCGAAGAACAAGGGTGTTTCCCTCTTGATCAGAAAATTTGTATAAGTCTTTGGAAGATGTCGTTCCAATTTCTTTCGAAAAAACATCGAAATATTCAAAAGTTGGTGTTTGGATATCTTGATACCCATAAAGCTTCATGGTTTTATGTACCACTTTTTCCAATTTTAATTTTTTTGTATATTCTGTTCCATATATATCTCGTACACCTTCTGGTGTGTGCAATAACTTATTTTTCAATTGATTTCCCTCCGAAACTTTAGTGATTTAAAGTGCTAATTCGCTAACATGCTACCACGCGAAACTATTTGAAGTATATCGAAACCATAAGTGTTTGTCAATCATAAATTATGTGCGTTTTGTTAAGTCTAATTGCAATGGCTCTAAAAACGGAATTAATACTCCTTGCTTTTTTGGTAATAGATATTCTTCCTGAAGTTCATCAAAACGGAAGCTTTTTCTGCCACCTTTTTTTGCTCGTTCCCAAAAAAATTGAAGTTGCTCAAAATTAAGATAATAGCAAACATCTCTCGTTGTAAAATAAATTAGTAAAAAAGAAATACCACTTTGCTTTTCAAAATCGCTCATAAAATCCACCTGATGGGCATGTATATTTTGAAGACTAAAGGTATCTGACTTACATTCTTTTGCATCAAAACAAACTGGAACACCCTGAACAACCCCAATATAATCTACGGTACTTTTTGCATCAAAATATGCAAGGGTGATATGTCTGTTATCTTTATCTATGCGAATAGGTGTTATAGGTGTCGGTACTTTTTGTATCAAACACAATTGATTATCACGATATTTTTCAATGGTTCGATTAATTAAATCTTCAAAAGATGAGCCTCTAAGTCCTCTTGAATTCCAGGTTGTCATAAAATTCTCCTTTTTAAAGTTTTGAAAGCATTTCCATTTCTTTCGGAAGCTTTGCTTTGATTACAAGACTGGAAAGTTCTTGAAAAGGTTCCTCTAATTGGGGAAAGACAATGCGATAGGCATGGAGACATTGACTTTCAATTTGATAAAACTTTTTAGCCTCATCATTGATTGCTCTAATTCCATACTTATAATCACCAATAATTGGATGGGAAATGCTTGCAAGATGAGCACGAATCTGATGTGTTTTCCCTGTTATCAATTCGATTTCTAATAACGTTAACAAACCAATTTTTGTGCTATGAAAACTAACAGGCTTATAATAAGTCTCAATTTTGTCATAGTTTTCTTTCTCTTGCTCATTTACCTTTGTCAAAATATTTACTTTGTTACTTATTTCATCTTTTTTTAAAAATCCTTGCAATTTCACATTTCCCTGCACTTTACCAGGAACAAATGCTAGATAAAACTTCTCCAATTCTCTTTCTTTTAACAACTTAGATAATAGCTGCGTGCCTTTTAAGGTTTTTCCAAATAATATAATTCCACTGGTATTTCGATCCAATCGGTTACAGACGGAGGGTACAAAAGACTCTAATATTTCTTCATTTATTTGCCCTGTATGAAGCAAATATCCAAGAAACCATTCATTTATGGATTCATCCTTCGATTCGGCTTTTTGCGATAAAATACCGCTTGGCTTATTCGCAATTAAAATGTCTTGATTTTCATAAAGAATTTCAACTTGGTTCATGCTTTGATATGCCTTTTCATAAGCATTTGTATTCTGGGTCTGTTTGGTTCGAAATTTTTCATAGGTTTCCACTGCTAAAAAAAATTGTACTTTATCAGAAAGGGTCAGCATTTCTGATCCTGTCGCCTTTCTCCCATTTAAAGTTATATTTTTTTTTCTTAGCATTTTATAAAGAAAACTACCAGGTGCTTCTGGTAGTATTTTATGTAAATATTTATCTAGTCTTTGACCTTCTTGATTTTCTCTGATTATCTGCTCAATCATAGATATAACCACCCTTTATTTCATAAATTTCATAAAGAAAAGCAAACTTTTATAAGGTAAAAGTTTTGAAATAATTTCTATATATTTTATAGGAGCACCATATACACTTTTTCCTTTTCTTTTCAAACTGTCTTTCAATGCTTTTTTTACTACCTTTTCTGGTTTCGCCATAATAAATTGTTTGATTTTCAGGACAGAACCATTTTTTTCAGCACGATCAAAAAACTCTGTTTGTACAGGTCCAGGACAGACCGCTGTTACATAGATTTTTCTTTTTTCAAGTTCTGCACCTAACCCGTAAGAAAAACTAAGAACAAAGGACTTGCTTGCAGCATATACAGCAAAATTTCTTTGTGGAAGAAAGGCTGCACTGCTTGCAATCTGTATAATTCTACTATCTTCTTTCATAAAAGGAAGTGCTAGATATGTAATTTGTGTTAATACACTACAATTTAACTGTATCATTTCAAGCTGTTCTTTTATATTTGATTTTTCAAAATATCCCAATATACCAAACCCGGCAGAATTCACCAAAAACTTGATATTTGGTTGCTCTTCCTTAAGTTTCGATTCTAAAAGAGCAATTTCTGCTTCGTCCATCAAATTAAGAGCTAAAATCTTGACTGGATGTTTTAGATTCTCAGCCAACGAAATCAATCGATCTTTTCTTCTGGCAATCAGCCAAATTTCATCTATTTCCTCTGACACGTTGTCTATTTGCTTTGCAAAATCTAAGCCTAAGCCTGAAGATGCACCTGTTATAAGCGCGATATTCATATAAGGAACCTCCCTTTATATTATTTTGCTTTTTTCTTATGAACATTTCGAATGGATTTTTTCTTTTGTTCTGATTTTTTATTTTCGACTGTCTTTACCGTAACACCTTTTTGATATGTTCTTTGAGGTGTATGTTTTGGTCTAATTAAACATTTTTTTTCAAACCCCATCAGATCTTCTCTTCCCGCTTTCACGAGCGCTTCATAAACTAAATCATAGTTTTTAGGATTCCGATACTGTATCAATGCTCTTTGCATCGCTTTTTCATGGGGATTTTTACACACATATACTGGTTTCATATTTCGTGGATCTAGTTCAGTATAATACATAACGGTTGAAATAGTCGAAGGTGTCGGATAAAAATCCTGTACTTGTTCTGGCATATAACCGATGTCTCTTAAATATTCTGCTAAAGCAACTGCCTCTGTCAAATCACTTCCGGGGTGTGATGACATAAGATAAGGAACAACAAATTGTTTCTTGCCAAGGTTATCATTGAGCTTTTCATATTTTTTAATAAACTTTTCATATACAGAATTTTCAGGTTTTCCCATTAAGTTTAAAACCTTATCCGATATATGTTCGGGTGCAACTTTTAACTGACCACTTACATGATGTTCTACCATTTCTTTGAAAAAGGTATCATCTGAATCTGCTAATAAATAATCAAAACGAATACCACTACGTACAAAGACCTTTTTTACTTTTGGTACATTACGAAGTTTTCGAAGTAGCGACAAGTAATCCTTATGATCTACGGTTAAATTTTTACATGGTTTTGGAAATAGACATTGCTTTGTTTTACAAACGCCCTGTTCCAATTGTTTTTCACAGGAAGGATGCCTAAAATTAGCAGTTGGTCCACCAACATCATGAATATAGCCTTTAAAATCCTTGTCCTTTGTAATATACTCAGCTTCCTCAAGAATTGATTGATGACTACGTACCTGTACCGTCCGACCTTGATGAAAGGTTAAAGCACAAAAACTACAGCCCCCAAAACATCCGCGATTACTGATTAAAGAGAATTTTATTTCTTTAATTGCAGGTACCCCTGAATCGACTTCATAAGAAGGATGATAGGTTCTCATATAAGGTAAATCGTAAACCCTATCCATTTCCTCTGTTGTCATGGATGGTTGCGGTGGATTTTGAATCACAGAAATCCCATTTGGATATTCTTCCACCAATGTTTTTGCTGTACAGGAATCTGTATTTTCATATTGTATTCCATAACTTTTTGCATATTCTCTTTTTTCATTTTTCACTCGTTCATAACTAGGAAGCATGATAGCATCATATACACCTGAAAGATCCTTTGTTTTATATACCGTTCCTTTTATAAAACATATATCTTTCACTGCTATTCCACTTTGAAGAGCATCTGCAATTTCCACAATAGATTTTTCACCCATCCCATAGGAAAGAATATCTGCCTGACTATCCAAAAGAATAGAACGTTTTATTTGATTATCCCAATAATCATAATGAGCAAGTCTTCTTAGACTCGCTTCTATTCCACCAATAATAATCGGGGTATCTCGATACGTTTTTCGGATTAAATTTCCATAGACTACAGTTGCATGGTCTGGTCTTTTGCCGATTTTCCCACCTGGTGTGTAAGCATCTGTTTCTCTTCTTTTTTTTGATACATAGTAATGATTAACCATTGAATCCATATTTCCAGCTGCAACAAGAAATGCCAATTTTGGTTTTCCAAGTATTGTGATACTTTTTTCGTCTTTCCAATCTGGCTGTGCAATGATTCCTACCGTATAGCCATTGGCTTCCAATACTCTTGTAATGATTGCATGTCCAAAGGATGGATGATCAACATACGCATCACCACTGACATAAACGAAATCCAATTGTTCGATGTTTCGTTCTTTTAATTCTTCTTTTGAAATGGGTAAAAAACTCATTCTGAAAATACCTCATAAAATTCTTCAATATAATAATGTGCCAATTCCATTTTTTTATCTTTTTGATACATGGAATATTCATCTTCCACTGCACATACATGCATACCCGCATTGAGCGCAGCCTGTATCCCAGGTATAATATCTTCAAAAACCAAACAATGCTTAGGTTCTATATTCATAAGCGAAGATGCTTTTAAATAAATCTCTGGTGAAGGTTTCCCATTCACAACATCACAACCAGTTACAATGGAATGAAAGTAATCCTGAATGTCCAGACTCTTTACAAGTTCATGTACTAATTCTTTTGAATTACTGGAACCAATACCAAGCAGAATTGAATGTGCTTTTGCATAGTCTAATAATTCTTTTGCTCCTTTTTTTAATTTTACTTCATGACTATATTTATGCCATGCCATTTCATTCCAATCTTGTTTGATTTTATCGACGGAATCGTGCAGATCAAAACGCTTTTTGAAATAAGCTGCCGTTTCAGAAAAACTCATTCCTTCAATTTCTGATTGTAAGTTTTCTGGTAATGCAATATCAAAACGTTGTAAATATTCAATATCTATTTCCTTCCAAATCCACATGGAATCTACTAAGGAACCATCCAAGTCAAATATAATTGCTTTTTTATTTTGTAACATTTAAATCACACCTCTCTATTATTCCCGTTCTGTCAACTGGAAATATTCATCTTTTGTTAATTCTCTATACTCTCCAACTTCTAATGTTTCATCTAATTTTAGACCAGCAATCGCTACTCTTTTCAAAAAGACAACCTGGTTATCAACGGCCTGCAACATTCGTTTTACCTGATGAAATTTACCTTCCACAATGGAAAGATAAAATTCATTCTCTGAAATTGGCTGAACTCTTGCAGGAAGGGTCAGTTTTTCCTCCCCAATATCTAAGCCTGCTTCAAGTTTTTGAATTTGTTCTTTTGTTATGGGTTGTTCTACTATAACCTGATAGGTTTTACTTACATGACGTTTTGGTGATAATAAGTTATGACTTAACTCTCCATCATTTGTAATCAACAGCAATCCTTCTGTATCAAGATCCAAACGGCCAACGATGAATAAATCTTTTTTATTTGCTATCTTTAGCAAATCGAAAGCTGTTTTATGAACATTATCCATGGTGGCAGACACAACACCTTGGGGTTTATTCAACATAATATAGATATTTTTTTGATACAATATCAATTCTCCATCAAAGTATATACGATCTTTTGATTCATCAATCTGTTGATCAGAAGTCTTTACAAGCTGTTCATTCACGATAACACGACCTTTTCGTATATATTCTTTCACTTGACTTCTACTTGCAATCCCTTGATTGCTTAAAAACTTATCCAAACGCATAGGGCACCTTTTCTATTGATGATAAAAGACGGCTTCGAATAATCGAAACCGTCATCATGATAATTATAATAAATCTAAGTTTACTGACTGAGTCTGTTCTTCCTGATTCTCAGCATCTTCTTCATATAACTCTTCTGGATGAAGCTCCGCACGATTACTTTTTACAATATCATTGCAGTTTGCTAAAGCTTTAAACAAGTTTTCATAGCGATCCATCGAAGCATTGGTTGCATAAGAAATTATGTTTTCCAAATTCGCAAGCATATCATCTGTATACTGCATCGCAGCTTGACGCACATTATTTGCTTCTATTGTAGCGTTATCCAAAATCATTTGTGCCTGTTGTTTTGCCATGGAAACAACTTCATTTGCTTGCGCATAAGCTTGTTGCATTATTTCATGTTCATTGATCAGTTCATTGGTATGGATTGTTGCTTCATTAATTAATGTTTCCGCTTTTTGTCTTGCATCATTTAAAATGGCTTCTTTATTGCTAATGATTTTCTGATAACGTTTAATTTCATCAGGAGTTTTCATTCGTAGTTCGCGTAACAATTCATCAATTTCTTCTTTATTGACAATAATTTTGGTGTTGGATAATGGCTGATATTTGCAATTATCTATAAAATCTTCAATTTCATCAATTAATTGCTCAATTCTGCTACTCATAATTCATCTCCTTAAAACACTGTTATTACAGCTTGATTATTCATAACGATTATAATTCGTTTGATTCCTGATTCAGAATACGATATTTATCATAGATTAAATCTGCAATAAATTTCGGAACACATCCTGATATATCTCCATTAAAACTTGCAATTTCCTTCACACTGGAAGAACTTAAATATGCGTATTCTAATGTGGTTGTTAAAAACATGGTATCAAGTCGACCCTTGGACAACACATGATTTGTCTGTGCAATCTGTAATTCATATTCAAAATCTGTAATAGCACGTAATCCTCTTACAGCAACATGAATATTTTTTTCTTTTGCATAATCGATCAATAGGCCTCGAAAACTATCTACTTTAACATTGGGAATATCTTTAACTGCTTCTTTTAACATAGTAACACGTTCCTCCACAGAAAACAATGGAGACTTGGTTTTGTTATCTAAGACACTCACAATAATTTCATCAAATATTTCTGCACTTCTTTTAATAATATCCAAATGCCCAAAGGTCACTGGATCGAAACTTCCCGGATATATTGCTGCTTTCATGTAATCGCCAATCTTTGTGCTTCGAGCACAGTTTCAGAATTCACTGAATACGATTTTTATTCAGTTCCTAACTATTAAATCCAATAAATACATGTTTATTCGTCTTATATTTTTTTTCTTTCAACACTACGAAACCAAGTTCTTCTAGATAATCAAACTCTGTCTTCAAAGAGGCTTCGACAATTATCATACTATCTTCTTTTAGTATATTCGTTATTGAAAGTTTTTCAAGAATCGTTTTTTCAAGCAATTGATCATATGGTGGATCCATAAATATAATGTCAACAGGTTCTTTTATAAATTCTAATCCACTGACAACCTCTTGTTTTAAAACAACTGCTTGTTCTGTAAATTTTGTGAACTTAATATTATCTTGTATACAGGAAATTGCTTCTTTATTCATTTCAATAAAATAAGCCTTTTTTGCCCCTCGGCTTAATGCCTCTATTCCAATTGCTCCACTACCGCTAAATAAATCTACAAAAACTGAATCCTGAATATCTGTCTGTAACACATTAAACAGGGTTTCTTTAATGCGATCTGTGGTAGGACGCGTCACGTTCCCATCTGGGGCTTTTAATAAGAGACTTCTTCTCGTTCCAGCTATAACTCTCATAATTCCTCATTTCTATAAGGCAACAACCTATATTCTTACTTTTGTACCTTTGGTATCTCGTTTGCCAAGCTTTAATTTATTTAGTTCTATTTTTTTGTTTTTATAGATACCTACTGCCTCTTGTCCATTTTGTGTAAAATAAACCGCTTCTACAAAATCTTTTCCAGCTAATTTAATACCTCTGACACCTATCGCATTTTTCTTTTTCTCAGGAATTTCTTCTACTGGGAATCGAAGGAAAAAGCCTTCATTTGTCTGCAACACGATATTTCTTACCTCTTTTAGGATTGATACATGAATAACTTCATCCTGTTCTAATAGTTTGGTTGCTTGTACCGTTTTTTTCTGTACATCAAATTCTCCACCATCCACAACTTTTAACATACCTGTTTTGGTAGCAAAAATCAACTGATATAAATTTAGTTCTGATTGGCTTGCAATTAAAACAATTTCTTCCTGACTTGAACTGTAATTGCTGATATTATCTATCGGAATACCTTTATCTCGAAATTTTCCAAAAGGTACATCGGTAAGCTTAATGGTATACAAAGTTCCTTTGTTGGTAAACAAACATACTCTACCAGTATTTTTAGCAAATAAAATATATTTGTTCTCTGCATCTGCAGCTTCTTTATTTCGCTCATAGGTACTAATATCAACTGTTTTGGAATACCCAAATCGATCCATCAGGAATACAATATCCATTTCCTCAATCTTCTTTTCTTCCAAAATCACTTCTTCTGCATTATCCAGAACCGTTCGTCTGTCTCTTGCATATTCTTTCTTTATTTGGTTTAAATCGTTCATAATAACTTGAGCCATAGAATCTCTTCGCTCTAAAATATCCTCGTAACGATAAATATTTGCAAGAGTTTCCTCATGTTCTTTCAACAGGGCAGTTATTTCTAATCCAATTAATTTATATAAACGCATTTCTAGAATCGCATTTGCCTGTGGATCAGAAAAACTGAGTTGTTGAGCCATAATTTTAGATTCCTTACTTTTAAACTGAATCCCATCGGTATTTCCCTCAACTAAACAGGCTTTCGCCATAGCACGATCCTTTGAACCTCTTAATATTTCAATAATTAAATCAATCACATTACATGCTTTAATTAAACCTTCTTGAATTTCTTTTCGTTCCAATTCCTTTTTTAAAAGATTGTTGTATTTTCTGGTGTTTACTTCAAATTGAAAGTCTACGGATTCTTTTAAAATTCTCTTTAATCCCATCGTCTCAGGTCTTCTGTTTGAAATAGCCAGCATGTTTACACCAAACGTGTCTTCAAGTCTGGTTTTTTTATATAATAGATTAATGAAATTCTGGGTGTCAGCATCTTTTTTTAATTCAATAACAATACGAATTCCCTCTTTGCTAGACTGATTTGATATATCCACGATATCATTGGTTTTTTTCGTTTCAGAAAGATTCGCTACATCTTGTAAAAATTTAGAAATATTCAGGCCTATCATTGGGTAGGGAATCTCTGTGATAACAATATTGGTTTTCCCGCCTTTTACTTTCTCAACTTCTACCTTCCCACGAACTTTGATTTTTCCCATCCCAGTTTCATAAATTTGCAATAAATCACTTTGATTGACGATAACTCCACCCGTTGGAAAATCAGGACCTTTTAAATACTGCATCAATTCTTTCGTACTGATATCTGGATTCTTCATGTATGCTTTAGTCGCATCAAGTACTTCGCCAAGATTATGAGGCGGAATACTTGTAGCCATTCCGACTGCAATACCTTCCGCTCCGTTCACAAGAAGATTTGGTATTTTAACCGGAAGAACAGATGGTTCCTTCTCTGTTTCATCAAAATTTGAGATAAAGTCTACGACATCCTTATCCAAATCAGCCAAGAAATTTTCCTGTGTAATTTTATGTAATCTCGCTTCCGTATAACGCATAGCTGCAGCGCCATCCCCTTCGATATTACCGAAATTACCATGTCCATCAATTAACGGAAGTCCTTTTTTAAATTCCTGGGTCAAAACAACAAGGGCTTCATAAATAGAACTGTCTCCATGTGGATGATATTTACCCATGGTATCCCCAACAATTCTTGCACTTTTACGATAAGGTTTATCATATTTTATGCCAAGTTCATACATATCATAAAGAGTTCTTCTTTGTACTGGTTTTAATCCATCTCTTACATCAGGGAGTGCTCTTGCCACAATTACACTCATGGCATAATCAATATAGGATTTTTGCATGACCTCGGAATATTCTGTTTTAATAATTCTTTCTTCCATGACTGTTCTCCTATACATCTAAATCCGCTTCGTTTGCATTTTCATAAATAAACTGTTTTCTGGGTGGTACATCCGTTCCCATTAACATTTCAGTTACTTCTGATGCAAGTCTTGCGTCTTCAATTTCTACTAATTTTAACATTCTGGTTTCTGGATTTAATGTGGTTTCCCATAATTGATTTGCATCCATTTCTCCAAGACCTTTATATCTTTGTAAAGTAAAGGATCCTTTGTGTGATTTACGATATTTTTCCAAAGCTTTATCATCATACAGATAACATTCTTCACCTTTTTGTGGCATAGCCTTATAAAGCGGAGGCATAGCAATATAAACATGGCCTTCAAAAATTAATTCTGGCATAAATCGATAAAACAAGGTCAATAAAAGCGTACTGATATGTGAACCATCCACATCCGCATCGGCCATAATAATAATTTTATGATAACGAAGTTTAGAAATATCAAAATCATTTCCATATCCTTCCGAAAAACCACAGTTAAATGCATTGATCATGGTTTTAATCTCTGCATTTGCTAACACTTTATCAATGCTGGCCTTTTCAACATTTAAAATTTTCCCTCTTATTGGAAGAATCGCTTGAAAATTTCTATTTCTAGCAGTCTTTGCACTGCCACCAGCAGAATCACCTTCTACGATAAAAATCTCACATTTTTCCGGATCTCGATTCTCACAATTTGCCAACTTCCCATTGCTATCAAAAGAAAAACGTTGCTTTGTAAGCATATTTGTTTTTGCTTTTTCTTCTGTTTTGCGTATCTTTGCAGCTTTCTCAGCACAGGCAATTACATTTTTTAAAGTTTCTAGATTACGGTCAAAAAAACGAGTGATTTCTTCGCCGGTAATTTTACTCACAACTTTCGCTGCATCCTGATTATCTAATTTTGTCTTTGTCTGACCTTCAAACCTCGGATCTGGATGTTTCAGAGATACCACGGCCGTCATTCCATTTCGAACATCTGCACCAGTAAAATTCGTATCTTTTTCTTTTAATATATTTAATTCACGGGCATACGTATTGATTACATTCGTAAAAATGGATTTAAAACCAGTTAAATGGGTACCACCTTCAGCATTGTATATATTGTTACAGAATCCTAATACGTTTTCATGAAACTCATTCACATATTGAAATGCCACTTCTACACTGATTCCTTCAAATTCACCTGAAAAATAAATGGTGTCATGGATGGTCTCTTTTGATTTATTCATATCAGAAATAAACCCAATCAATCCATTAGGTTCATGATATACAATATGTTCTGGAGATTCTTTTCTTAAATCTTCAAATACAATTTCTAATTTTGGATTTAAATAAGCAGTTTCATGCAGTCTGCTCTTTATTTCATCTTCTTTAAATCTAGTACGATCAAAAATAGTATCATCTGGCAAAAAATTAATTATAGTTCCGCTTTCCTTTGTTTTGCCAATAACCGGAAGCAAGCCATTGATTAGTTCAAGATCTGGATTTCCTCTTTTATAACGATCTTCATAAATAAACCCACCACTTTTAACCTGCACAGTCATGCGTTCTGATAAAGCATTTACAACCGACGATCCAACTCCATGAAGTCCTCCACTTGTCTTGTACGCAGAATTATCAAACTTACCGCCTGCATGAAGTGTCGTAAAAACAATACGTTCTGCACTAATACCTTTTTCATGCATTCCAACTGGAATTCCTCGTCCGTTATCACTAATAGTTGCCGATCCATCTTCTTCCAACGAAACTGTAATTTTATTACAGAAGCCTGTAAGATGCTCATCAACTGCATTGTCTACAATTTCATAGATTAAGTGATTAAGTCCCTTTGTAGAAGTACTTCCTATATACATTCCAGGACGTTTTCTTACGGCTTCTAATCCCTCTAAAACTGTTATGCTACTCGCATCATAAGTATTATTGCCACTCATAGTTAACCTTCCTGACCTCATAAAAAGTCATTTCATTTTTCGTTCTAATTTAATCCATATTATAGCACGATACGTCTTCTTATAAAAGAAAAAAATACATGATATGGTGTAGGTTTTTCTATGAAAAACCATATCATGTATTGCTACTATCGGTTTATTTTCTTACTTTTCTTTAAGATTTTAAAATATCCATTTGCTTACAACAAGCAATCGCCAACGCTCCAGGACCTATATGACAAGCAACACTTAACGAAAGTGGATCAATCATAATTGGAAAGTCAGGGAATATGCTAGTCAGCTCTTCTTTTAATTGATTTGCTGCATCCTGATTGTTTGTATGTGCAATTTGAATATAAATATGGTTGTCTTTTGAAATACCACCAAAGCGACTTTGAATATCATTTTTAATTGCATTTATCATGATACTTTTTCCTTGCGTGCTGGTTCTTGCCTTTGCAAAAGCATCAAGTTTCTCTCCCTGTATTTGCAATACTGGTTTGATCTTTAAAATAGTACCAAGTGCTGCCGCTGCTGGTGTAATTCTTCCACCTTTTTTTAAATAGTAAAGGGTATCTAGCATAATATAAATACTAGAATTTGTTTTATCTTCTTCTAACAGTTCTTTTATTTGGAGTGCATTATATCCTTTTATCTTTAATGCAATTGCATCCATAACAGATTGTCTTTGTGTCACAGGTATCCTTTGGTTGTTTACAACCTGGACTTTACCATGATATTCTTCTGCAAGCATCATTGCGCTTTCGCAAGAACCGCTAAGTCCACTACTCATGGGAATATGAACAATCTGATCAAATTCATCAAGAAGCTCATTCCATAACTGCATAACGTCTAGGGGAGATGGCTGGCTTGTTCCAATGCTTGTGTCATCTGCAAGAATTTGATAGAATTCTTCCTGGCTCAAATTAATATCTTCAAAATATGTATCGTCTTTGATCATAAAGGGCATAGGTAGAACAGAAACACCTAACTTTTTCCCTTGTTTTTGTGTAATTCCACTGTTGCTATCTGTAACGATTGCAATTTTTGTCATATAAATAACCATGCCTTTCTAACTATGTAAAACATATTTATATATTACGTTTAGATGCTTCCAAAGTCAACTTGATTTAAATTAATTTGCTCTATCCTTTGTTTGATCTTTTGGTTTTCCTGCCAAACTAACTCATAATCCTCCAGCAATAGTTGATCCGCATACGTTGATGCCTGTTCCAAAATATTGGCATCTTGAAATACATCTGCTACTTTAAAATTCAAAGCTCCACTCTGCCTTACACCAAATAAATCTCCAGGTCCTCGAAGTTTCATATCCTCTTCCGCAATAACAAACCCATCATTCGAATGGTTCAATACTTCTAAACGTTTTATTTTTTCTTTGCTTTTTGAACCACTTACAAAAATGCAATAACTTTGGCTTTCACCACGTCCAACACGACCTCGTAATTGATGCAACTGTGCAAGACCAAATCGTTCTGCGTTTTCAACCATCATAACAGTTGCATTTGGTACATTAACCCCGACCTCGATAACCGTAGTTGAAACAAGAATATCTATTTTTTTATCATGGAACTCTTCCATAATTCTATTTTTTTCAGAGTTTTTCATTTTCCCATGTAAACTCTTTATACAAATGGATTCTGGAAAGATACTTCTGATTTTCAATGTATAATCTGTTACATTTTCAACTCCATCCAATTCGCCTTCTTCAACCATTGGACAGATGATATATACCTGGTGTCCCTCTTTTATTTGATCAGCCATAAAAGAATATGCTTTTTTTCTATAGTCAATTCCAACTACACAATTTTTAATTGGAAGCCTATTTGCAGGCATTTCATTGATAATAGACACATGCAAATCTCCATAAAGAATAATCGCAAGGGTTCTTGGAATGGGCGTTGCGCTCATTACCAAAACGTGAGCGTTGTCACCTTTATTCGAGAAACTGTCTCTTTGTCGTACACCGAACCGATGTTGTTCATCACAGATTACTAGTCCTAGCGATTGATAGTGCACCTTTTCTTGAATCAAAGCGTGTGTTCCAATTACCAAGTTGTATTTTCCTTGTTCTATCTTTTGATAAATCTCTGCTTTATTTTTAGCAGTCACGCTTCCAGTAAGTAGAACTGGCTGAAAAGGTAAGTGGTATTTTTTTGTCATCGAAACAATGGTTTCGTAATGCTGACTCGCTAATACTTCAGTAGGAGCCATAAATGCAGTTTGATATCCATTTGCCACTACTTTCAACAAGGCTAGTATTGCTATAATTGTTTTTCCGCTTCCAACATCGCCTTGTATCAGCCTGTTCATTACATAGCCACTCTCCATATCATTTTCAATATCCAAAAAACAGGAATGCTGTGATTTCGTGAGAGAAAATGGAAGGGCCTCCATCAATCTTTGACAATGTGCTACAGCTAATAACTCTATTCTGCTTTGCTTTTTTAATACTTTTTCTTTTAAAGTTCTTATTTTTACAATAAAAAGTAGGAATTCATCAAAGACTAAACGCTGCCTAGCTTCCCAAATATCATCAAAATTATTTGGAAAATGTAGCAATTCCAAAGCTTTTTGTAAAGAAAAAAGATGATACTGTTCTACAATATCTTTCGGTAAAAACTCATCTATCGTAAGTGATAGTGCTTGTTTCATAGCCTTTCGAATACTCTTATTTGATAAACCTGCTGTTGTTGGATAAATAGGGAAATATTGTCCAACCAATGGTAAGTATTCATTTTCAGGATAAAACATAGGATTTTCCAGACGAAAAAGAATTCCTTTTTGACTAACTTTACCTCTGAAAATATAAGCATGACCTTTCTGAAGTATATTTTTTATATATGGTTTGTTAAAAAACACCAACTCTGTTTTGCCAGATTCATCCGCTGCCTGAAAGGTTGTTATGGTTATTTTACCAAATGTTTTAGTAGATGGATTTCCAATTATGAAAAGTCGTAGTGTTTGTTGGGATTGCAATTCTGCATTACTTAAAAAGACTGGAGCATCATACCTTTCATAATCTCTAGGAACGTGATATATAAGATCCTGTATTTTGAAAATACCTAGTTTATGAAATAATGATTCTGTTTTATCACCGATTCCCTTTAACTTACCAATAGGGTCTAATAGTTCCATAAGAACCTCCTACACTTAAAAAATAGGGCGAGTGTATCGCCCTATTTTAGTTTATTCTGCAGAAATTATATAATAATAAATCGGTTGTCCACCAAACTGTAATTCTACATCACAGGATGGGTAAGAAGACTCTATTCCTTCTTTGATATTCATGGCTTCCTCTTCTGTTATATCTGCGCCATAATAAATGCTGATTAACTCATCCGTTTCCGAAATCATGTCCAAGGCCATCTCCAGAGCAACTTCATCTTTGTTTGTCCCAACTGCAACGATTCCTTTGTCTGTAATTCCCATGAAATCTCCTTGATTAATAACTTTATCATCAATCATGGTATCTCGAACAGCATACGTAATTTGACCGGTTTTTACCTTTTTAATCTCTTCTATCATTTGTTCCTGATTATCTGCTGGGCTTAAATCTGGAATAAAGTTTATCACTGCAGTAATTCCCTGTGGTACTGTTTTTGTAGGAATCACAATAATATTTTTATCTTCTACCAATGTCATCGCCTGATTTGCTGCCAGAATGATATTACTATTATTTGGAAGAACAAAGATTGTATCTGCATGAACTTTATCAATCGCATTTAACATGTCTTCCGTGCTTGGATTCATTGTTTGTCCACCTTCAATGATATAATCCACACCTAATCCTTTAAAAATTTCGTCAATTCCTTTTCCAACACTAACTGCAATAAAACCATATGGTTTTCTCTCTACAGGTGTTTGAGGAACCACTGCTGTCTCTGCTGACTGCTTTTCACTCATTTTTATTAGCTTTTCTTCATGCTCTAAACGCATATTATCTATTTTTAAATTACTTAATGCACCATATTTTAAAGCTTTTTGTATTGCGAGTCCAGGATCATTGGTATGAACATGAACTTTCACAATATCATCATCTGCTACAACTACAATACTATCTCCAATAGACTCTAAATAGTCTTTAAACTCTAATTCATGCTGCATATTAAATACTTTGTTTGTCATAATGATAAATTCTGTACAATATCCAAATTTAATATCTTCTGAAGCTTCACTTTCTGTATTTGTCATGATAGACGAAACTGGTTTGAAGTCTGTTACAATACTGTAATCAATTTCTTTCCCTAAAAATGCATCATATGCACCTTTCACAACTTCCATTAACCCCTGACCACCAGAATCCACAACTCCTGCTTGCTTTAATACAGGTAAAAGTTCAGGTGTAATGCTTAAAACATAGTCACCATGCTTAATTACTTCTTCAAAAAAGGTTTCAAAATCATGAACTCCCTGTTCCTGTAACTCTACAGCTTTATCTTTCATTCCCTTAGCAACAGTTAGAATCGTACCTTCTTTGGGTTTCATTACTGCTTTATACGCTGTTTCAACAGCTTTTTCCATAGCAAAGGTCATAATTGATACATTGATTTCAGAATGCTCACTAATCGCTTTTGTAAAACCTCTAAAAATCTGCGATAAAATAACACCAGAATTTCCTCTGGCTCCTCTTAAAGAACCTGAGGATATTGCTTTTGAAAGTGCCGCCATATTTATCTCAGGTAAGGCTGTTACTTCTTTTGCTGCAGCCATAATTGTCAATGTCATATTAGTTCCTGTATCTCCATCTGGAACAGGAAATACATTTAATTCATTAATCCATTCTTTTTTTGATTCTAAATTTTTTGCTCCTGCTAAGAACATCCTCGAAAGTGTTTTAGCGTCGATTGTTTTTGTCACAACAAAATCCTCCTTAGTCAATCACTCGAACACCCTCTACAAAGATGTTAATTTTTTCGATTTCCAGTCCTGTAAATTTTTCTACGTTATACTTTACATTACTGATCAAATTATCAGCGACTGCTTTAATACTTACTCCGTATGAAACAATAACTTTGAAATTCAAGATTAATTTATTATTGTTTATTTCTATTGTAATACCCCTAGTAAGGGATTCTCTTTTCAATAGATGAACTAATCCATCCTTAACATTAACACTTGCCATTCCCACAATTCCAAAACATTCAACTGCTACACTGCCTGCATACTGGGCAATTACTTCATTATCAATTTCTATATTTCCCATATGGGTATTCATCGATCCGTTCATGGCTACCTCCTAGTTGCTTATATTTATAGAACATTATAACTTCTTTTTACTAAAAATGAAATAAGAAACAAGAAATATAATAGACTAAAGTACCAAAAAAATCAAATTTTAAATTAAAAAATATAAAAAAATTTTTTTTGCTTGCTTTCTGTATCTATTTCTGATATTATACTGATGTTGTATGTCCAAGGACATTGTCCACAGACAAATTTTATATTAGGAGGTGCTAATATGGCGAAATGTGAAATTTGTGGTAAAGGCGTTCATTTTGGAAACGCAGTCAGCCATTCTCATAGAAGATCCAATCGTATTTGGAATTCAAACGTAAAAAATGTGAAATGTAAAGTTAATGGAGCTGCTAGAAAATTACATGTATGTACAAGCTGTTTAAAATCAGGCAAAGTTGAAAGAGCTTAATCTTTTCGAAATCGAATTTCTGTGCATATGAAACGCACAAGAACAAAGAACTATCCTTCGATAGTTCTTTTTTTATGCTTTCCTATAGCTTTCAGTTTTACTAGGCTTGTTTATGATAGTCAAATACTTTTCTTAAATTATCATATTCCCGATTAATCATTTGTATGGTGTCCGTATCCCCACACAAATTATCAGGATGGTAGATTTTAATCAAATCTTTATATCTCTTCTTCAATGCAAGTAAACTATTTACCCCCTTAAAAAAGGAGGGTTCTTTTACCTGATAATCTTTTGATTGTTTCTGGAGCTGTTCTTTCTTAGCCAGAAGTTGCTGTTTTTCCCACTCTAACTTTCTCTTATCAACATCAAGTTGTAGATAAGCATCCTTTAATATATCAAGTTTTTTCTGGAACAATTGCTCTTCGCCTTCAAATCTTTTTTTATCTTCTTTCAGACGATTTCTTTCCTGTTGAATTCTGATATTTTCCTTAAACAGCCAACGCTTTTGACTTTCATCATCCAATTGTTCTTCACGATTTAGAGTTTCTTTCCACTGATCCATAAAAAACCTCATTCTAACTTCTAATTATTTTCAGGAAAAGCCATTTTCACTGCATCCTGATCACTTACATCAGAGTTTTCCTTATTTTTCGAGAACTTATCTACTAAATCAGGAACCATATCTAAAATTTTGGTTAAGCTATCCTGTTGTTTAATGTTTACTAGTTTAACGCTACCATTTTTAATGACCAGCACTGCACTGGGAGACATCTTACCACTCATGCCACCTCCACCACCATTTTTCCTATCCTGACTGGATGCACCTGCACCAACGCCAAATGTTACATCTACTAGTGGAAGTATTATGGTATCTCCTATTTGTGTAGCTTCTCCAACCACCGTCTTTGTTGATAAAAAAGTTTCCATTCCTTTCATTAATGAATCAACTACTGATCCAAAACTATTGTCTGCCATCTTAAACCTCCCTTTTCAGCTGTTCTAATAGAACCCTGATATTCTTATTAAAATAAATACGAATCATTACCAAAACGAAAACGAATAACGTGATTCTTCCTTTTACATAGGCTTTCACATAAATCTTACTTTCTTCAAAAAAAGGGATCACGATAATATGCTCTAAAAATATGGGATACATCATTCCCCATAAGGCCATCACTCTTGCTGTTTGTTCTACAGATTCATCTCCATACTCTATGTAAATCTTTAATTTCTGTGGTTTTATATGTTTCAATATCCGCAACAATTGATTTTTAGAAAGTTGCAAGGCTTCTTTTGTATTATCATCTTCCAATATATCCAGATAATATCGAATCTGTTCTTTAAACTTCTTCATTCTAACACAAATCGCTTTAAATTTAAATCTTATATTCCATATTGTTTCTTTGATTTTTCTCCAAACCTTTGCCAAAAAGAAATTTTTCGGCTTATCCGAAGAAGAATCTTCTACCTTTGATTCTTCCAGATGTTGTGAAGCAATCTCAGGCTGCAAATCTTGCATAACCTCATCTTCACGTTCCTTATTCAAAGAATTTTCAAAATTCGTTTTTTTATGTTGCTTTGTTTTCTTGTTTTTCGAGACTACCTTTTTCTCTTTTCTGCTATCTACTATTTTCAAGCCAAAAACCCGCACTATATAATAGAAGCTTTCTTTATAATTTCCTTTTATCGATATAATAGATAACAACCAATGAATGTTAAATTCACCAACTACCTGTTGATTATATTCTGCTTTAACAAAATAGCGAATAGGAACAAAAAGTACCAAACTAAGCAAAAGAATAAGCAATGCTATAAAAAACAAAATAATGATTCCAATTATTTTCAGAATACCTAAAATTATAGTTAACATGTTACTTCCTTTTCAATCTTTAAGTGTTTGAAATAATGATTTGATATCCATATTACCAGTTTGTTTATAGTAATCTTCAATGATTAAACGTACCACCTCTATTGCCTCGTTATATCCATTTGCAATACCAACGACTATTGGTGGATGTTGCTTATAATATGTTTGATTTAATAATACAGTATGCATAATTTCAAAGAGATCTGTACCATTTGCTAAAATAATAATATAGGTATTCAACATTTTTTTTCCTTTGATTATGTGATGCATGGTTTTCTTTACATCCCGCACCGTTGCACCAATATACAAATCCTTATAAAATACAATTTTATTTCTCATCATTTTTCTGGTACCTCTATTGCGTAGTCTAAGAACTTTCATATATAATATATCAATACATACTGCCGTAAATTACTTACTGAATTATCATATCATAATTCGATAAAAAGTGATAGATTATACTTTTTCACAAAAAAATTATTCTTTACATATTGAATAATATTATAAAATGTCTTATAATGAATCAAGAAAATCCTTAAGGAGATTATACAATGAAACTAATGGCACTTATGGCTGTTCAACCAGGAATGATAGTTGCTGAAAATATCTATTCCTTTGATAACAAATTGTTAGTCCATAAAAATACAGTTTTAGAATCCATGCACCTAAAAAAACTAAATGCATATTCCATCGTTGCAGTTCCTATTAAGGATGCTAAAGATTTTGCAACAACTCATTTTGAAAAGCTCCGGTTATCTGAAGAATTTCAGAAGTTTGAAAGAATTTACAAAAACAATTTGAATATTTTTAAGTTGCTTATATCAAATTTTATTCAAAAAAAATCGAAAATTTCTGCAGAATCTATTTTACAGTTGCATAGCAACGTTCGCAATTCTGTAAAAAATGGCGATCAATTACTGGACATGCTTTACAACATGCTACCTTCTGAAGATGACATGACATATGCACATTGTTTTAATGCTGGTTTGATTAGTAATGTATTTGGTACTTGGTTATGCTTGTCAAAAAATGATATTGAAACTCTGACACTCTGTGGTTTTCTATATGACATTGGAAAAATCGTAATGCCAGTTGAATTAATTTGGAAACCAGACAAATTAACAGAATTCGAATACAACTATATGAAAACCCACACAACCATTGGTTATGATTTATTAAAAGATTCCGACTTAAATATCCATGTTATCAATTCTTCTTTAATGCATCACGAACGATGCGATGGTTCTGGGTATCCAGCAAAATTGGATGATGGGCAGATTGATTTTTTTGCAAAATGCATTGGGATTGTAGACTCTTATGAGGCCATGACTTCAGCCAGAGTATATCGAAGCAGCATGAATCCATTTCAGGTTATTGATAATTTCGAAAAAACAGGATATATCAAGTACTGTGCTTTGATCATTACACCAATATTAGAAAAAATTGCTAACAATCATCTTGGTTCAACCGTTCGTTTGTCCGATGATACCATAGGTGAAGTAATTATGATTAACAAAAATGCTCTAGCATTTCCAATGATAAAAGTTGGAAATCAGGTACTCGATTTATCTGTACAGAAGAATGTATATATCGTAAATATGTTATAAATAAAAAAAAGACCAGATGGTCTTTTTTTATTTCCCAGGAATCCCCCAGGTGTTATTTTTTTTCATTTCCAAATATTCATGATATGCTTTTTCTAAAATCTGCTTTTCATTATGAAACTTCAATAAATGATATGCTTCATGATACTTATAAAATCCCGAATCAATAAAATATTCTTCACGTTGTGGTTTGCTGTAATAACTATCCGCCATCATCAAATACCAGTGTACTTCTTTTTCAACAACATCCTCTGGTACTGTAAATGTATATTCACTTTTTCCAATATATTTCATAATGGATACTTTCGCACTGGCTTCTTCCAGCACTTCACGAAGTGCGGTTTCCTTAAAATCTTCTCCTTGCTCAACAGTTCCCTTCGGCAATACCCAACCTTCGTATTTGTTCTTATAGTTCTTATACAAAAGAAGTATTTTGCCCCGAAAAATAACCACACCGCCACAGCTTGTTGCTTCTATCATTGCAATTCCTCCTGTTTGTTTGGTGCGTATAAACGTAAAATCAGTATACCTTATTTCTTTTTAGGGTGCAAGAAAAAGTTAGACGCTTCATTTAATTAGCAATTTTCTTAAAATATGCTTCCATTACTATTTGCGCGATGGGGGCAGCAACCTCTCCGCCGCTTCCACCAGCCTCTACAATCACACAAACTACGATTTCTGGATTTTCATATGGCGCAAACCCTGTAAACCATGCATGGCTTAGTTTACTGTTGGAATATTCTGCTGAACCTGTTTTCCCGGAAATTTGAAAAGAACTACCCTGTATTTTTGTTGCAGTGCCTTCTTCTACTACTGCCCTCATCATTGTTTTTAAGACATCACTTTCTTCTTTAGACATAATCGTTACATAAGGTTTTGATTCATACATTTTGATTACCTTATTTTCCGAAGACCGAATCTCTACAACATTATAAGGCTTCATAATAAGTCCTTGGTTTGCGATTCCAGCCGTTACCATAGCCAAGTGGATTGGGGTTATCAACGTTTCTCCCTGCCCAATTACTGTTTGCAAAAGCATATCTTCTGACATCGTTTCAATGCCAGAAACCTTGCTTATATTGGAAATAAACGAAAGTGGATGACTGGTATTAAATAAACATTCTTCCAGCGTATTTTGAAGTTCTGTTTTTGAAACAGACAATCCTATATTCGCAAAGGAAGAATTACAAGATTTTGCAAATGACTGGGTAAAATCAACCATATTATGCTGTTGATTTCGATAACAACTAATTACATGTCCATTATGTTCAAAACTTCCTGTGCAGTCAAATACATAGTCCTCTACATTCAACTTCTGTTCTCTTAAATAGGTAAGCGCGGTAAATATCTTAAAAGTAGAACCCGGAGGATATAATCCCTGTGTGACGCGATTTAACAGTGGTCCTTCTGTCTCATTTTCTAATAAAAATTCCCAATCAGAATCAATATGTTCAGGATCATAATCCGGTTTGGAAACCATAGCATAGACTTCACCCGTTTTTGGATTTAATGCAATAACAGCACCTTTCTGATCTCCAAGTGCCTCATAGGCTGCCTGTTGAACATCAACAACTAGGGTGGTATAAATATTATCGCCTTTATCTTCCTGATAGGACAAATCATTGTTCACCCTAGTTAAAAACGAACTACTTGATCTTACAAGATAATAATTAAAACGCTGCTCGATACCACTTTTCCCCTTGCTCTGAAACCCAACTACATGGGCAAACATAGAACCATAAGGATAATTTCTAATTTTTGTTTCATGATCATCTGTGATTGTTTCTGCAAGAACTTCATGATTTGCGGAATATATTGTTCCCCTAATATTTCTTTCTTCCAATATTTTCTGTCTTGTATTATAAACATTATCAAGGATCTGTGGTCCTTTTATCACAACCACATAACCCATATATAAGATTAGAATCCCAAACAGAAATAGATATAAATATTTTGTAACATTAATGTATGGATTATTTCCAGTGAACCAATCCCGTATGAAAACAATTATTTTACTTTGTTTTTTTATATTGCTTTTAAATTCTTCTCTATTCGGAAATTCTGTTTCAATAACAGAAACATGATTCCCCGTTGATTCCAGGTTGTTTTGAATAATCAAATCTTCTAAGGTTTTCATGTAGAGGGGTGAATATTCTTCTCCATTTAAATCTATTTTTTTTGAAGCTTCTTTCATCCCCATAACAGCTTCGTATTCGGGTTTTGAAACATGAAGTACTTTTTGACTACTTTCCAAGGATAAATACCGTTTTTCTTCTTGTTCCAAAAGCCAAAGTGATTGGAAAAAAGCAAAAAAGATAAAACTGCCCAGAACCGAAGACCCTCCATAGCTAATAAGTGGTAAAGTTACACCGGTTAAAGGAATTAATTTCAATCCACCTCCTATTGTTAAGAAGATTTGAAAATAAAATGTAATTGCAAGTCCACATCCAATAAGACGGAAAAATAAATTTTGAAAACGATCCGCATTTCTTAAAAAAACAAGAAAAATTCCTGTATAAATCAAAATCAGAACAACCCCTACAATAAATCCAAACTCTTCAGCAATTGCCGAAAAAATAAAATCGGTATCTACAAAAGGTATACTTTTGGGAGAACCTTGAAAAATACCAAGGCCAAACATTCCTCCACTGCTAATGGCAAACAACGATTGGGTAATTTGATATCCTCCTGTGTCAATAATTTCAAAAGGATCAATCCAGGTTGCCACGCGTACACGAACATGAGAAAACAACTGATAAGCAAAGATACTGGCAATAGAACCAGCTATTAGACCCAAGGCAAGAAATCGATACTTTCCTGTGGCAATAAAAAGCACCCCTATATATACTACTGAAAAAATAAGAGCCGTTCCCAAATCCCTGCTTAGAACCAACACAATAATATGAGCTGCTGATATAAGACCAGAAATAAAAATTTGCTTGAACCCTGACTCTTTATAAAAAGCTCCAGCCAGGAAAAAAACATATAAAATTTTAACTAATTCCTGTGGTTGAAAGCTTATAATGCCAAAACCAATTGATATTTTTGATCCATTAGTTACAGCTCCAAATAAATAGACACCTGACAATAACAAAAGCCCCAGTATCCCATATAACAAATATAATTTATTCCAAAATTTTATTTTACGAAACAAATAAGGAATGAATAATGCCATGACAAATGAGGCCAAAACAATAAAGTATTGCTTTCTGGCTTTTTCAAAATCAAGCCGGGCTAATATAATAAAGCCAATAACTAATAAAAAACACATAGAATTTAGCATCAAACGGTTTAATTTCGGATATATTGCTTGAAACAATGCAATAAACAATGCAAATGTTACAACTTGAAATAAATAAAAAGTAACATATATAATATCTAATGTGTGAAGGTAAAGAATGGCATATCCAACAAAATGAAAGAGAAACAAATATGCTTTTTGTCGAATATCTTTACCAGAGTTTCTTTTTTTATCGTTATTTTTATAAATAGTATAACTTTCAAATAAAAAAAGTAAGGCAATGCAGGCAAAGATATATTTTGACAATTCGATAATAAACTGATCCATATTTTTACTCCTCTCAATTCTTATGCAAAAATTTTATAGTACACCTCTTTTTAAATGTCCTTTGGTGTAATTTTGAAAGGGCGCCTGTTCTTTATTTTTCTCACCACTTATCAACCCTTTATAAAACTCATAAATATCCTTTGTTTCTTTAGGCCCTTCTATCGTGAAATCCAGACGTAACTTATGAAACCCTTCCATAGAAAGTTCTTCCAGATTTTGATGTAACGATATTGGTACACTGTTATATACTATATTAAAACAATATTGACATTTATTAACCACCGGAAGTTTTGCCCCCGTTCGATCAGTCAGATATAAAAGTTCATCTTTATGATCACAACCAAGCGCCGTCTTTTTAATACAATTAGCACTCAGCATAAAAGGTAAATAACCATAGGCCATAACGCTGGATTCTTTTGTTCTTATGTCAATTAATTCATGAATATTTAACTCTAATGGATAAGTATATTCATCCACGTAATCCTTTAAAAATACTTGAGCCGACTGATTCCATGCATATAAATTATAATCCGATACAATTCTGCCCTGATAGTTCATATTCTTTAAATATTGTAATTCTTCCAGATTACGTATTAAAACACCTTCCGACTTTTGGAAAATCAAATGTTTTTCCATATCTTTCAAAACATTCAAATGATTTTCTCTGGCAATAGAAGGAAGTGCTAAATAATAGGGAATATTGGAATCCATAAGAATGGTCTGCATTTCTACATTTTGAAACAATAATTCTATTTCAATATAGAGACGATGTTGCAATGGAATTTCTTTTGCCAAAAAAAGATTCAATTGTTCTTTGGTTGATACTAATATTTCCAATTCTTTTTGAACATTCTTATAAGCTGCTTTCTCTTTCTTGCTGTTTCTAAGTGTTTTCATCTGTGTTGTTCTTTTGTATGGGGCAAGCAATTGAGAGAGAAGTTTTTCAACAGCGTTTCTTCTTAGTTGATTTAAACTACTGTTGTTTAAATAAACATTCTCTTCAAGATTTGCTTCAAATTCACTTACATAAAAATCTGTACTTCCCATTTTTTCAATCTGTTTTTTAACATCCGAAATTAAGAGTGGTCTATTTTTTGATTCTTCAACAATATCCCCCTCTTGCTCTATGACGAAGCATTCACCCTGTTTATTATTATAATTTAATATCAGTTTTGCTTTTTCTTGCTTTTTCAAGGAAACATATACTTGCACTGGTACTTTAACTAAGGTTGAAATATATTGGTTGCGAATATCAGAAAAAAGTTTTTCATCAGTTCCTTCATAAGTCGGTTTCTTTAAGGTAACCATTTCTTTTCCATTGTGTTTTTCATAATACCCTGACATTAAATCACTTCTTATATATAACGACTTAACTTTCTTTTCGTCTTCAGATGAAATCTCTATCATTTTATTCTGATAATAATTAGGATTTTCATAGTATAAATCAAGATACTTTCGATACAGAGCTGTGACACCCGCTGCATACTCTGGTTTTTTCATCCTTCCCTCTATTTTAAAACTATCAATACCTGACTCAATTAGTTTTGGAATCATTGGTAGTGTATACATATCTTTTAGACTGAGGATATAATTTTCATCATTTGAAAATACTTTTTTCCCATCCGCTAACACCTGATACGGTAAACGACAGGGCTGGGCACACCTTCCCCTGTTTCCACTTCTTCCACCAACCATACTGGAAAAAAGACATTGACCAGAATAACAGTAGCACATCGCACCATGAACAAAGCATTCAATGTCCACTGGCACTTGTCGTTTGATGCTGGCAATTTCAGCCAAAGACAATTCTCTTGCTGGTACAATTCTTTTGACACCATACTCATGAAGTAATTGTGCTCCAAGATAGCCTGTAACCGTCATTTGAGTAGAGGCATGTAACTCAATGGAAGGAAATTCTTCTTTTATATAGCTTAACAACCCCAAATCCTGAATGATTACTCCACCCAAACCTTCTTCATAAAAAGGTTTTAAAAAGGAATAAATTTGCTCAAATTCTCGTTCTTTAACCAAAGTATTCATTGTTAAATATACTTTTTTATCTCTAATTTGGGCATATTGAATCGCTTCAATAATTTCCGCCTGTGTTAAATTTGTTGCATATGCTCTAGCTCCAAACTGTTCTCCACCTAAATATATAGCATCCGCTCCAGCGTGAATCGCACCCATAAAACCTTCCATACTCCCTGCAGGTGCTAGTAATTCTACTTTTTTCATACAAACTCTCCATATTTCTTACGAAAAGAAAAGCTGTCTATTAGACAGCTTCCCCAATTATTTTTTAAATTCTTTTAATTCTGTTTCTAATCGAACGACCGTCTTTGCAGTATCCTGCAGTTCAATTTGCATAAGCCTTAAATTCTTATCCGTATTTTCATATTTGATCTGAGCTGCTATTAATTCATGTTTCAGATCATATAATTCTTTTTCTTTACTATTTAAATCTTCTTCTAAAATTTGAATTTGTTTTTTTGCTTTGAAATAATCATCTGCAATATTCAATTGCAAAAGTACGTTTTGTTTGTCTAAAGGTTGTCTACGAAAACTATCTACTTTACTATATTCCGCCATTTTATTATTAATGTAGGATGCAACTTTTTGTAAATATTCTTCACTTTCATATCCGCTTAATGTAAAAACTTTGCCACCAATTATCACTTCTGTATCAATTTTAGCCGACATGGATCCACCTCTCTGACATTGACAATTATCTTACCATATTCTACATTATATTACACATGATAAGATTATATACAATTTAAGTTGGAATTTCAAGCCCTAAATGTCCATATGCTAATTCCGTCACCATTCTACCTCTTGGTGTCCGAATCAAAAAACCATTCTTTAGTAAATATGGTTCGTAAACATCTTCAATTGTTCCTGAATCTTCGCCTATAGAAGCTGCAAGTGTATCAAGGCCCACCGGTCCACCCTGAAATTTTTCAATTAAGGTTAGTAAAATATTTCGATCAATATGATCTAAGCCAAGTTTATCAACATCCATCATGTTTAAAGCTATATTTGCTATTTCCTCCGTGATTACACCATCATATTTTACTTGGGCAAAATCTCGAACTCTTTTTAAGATTCGATTGGCAAGTCTAGGCGTTCCCCTGCTTCTTTTCGCAAGTTCTCTAGCTCCGTTAGGTTCAATTTCTACATGTAATAATTTTGCTGAATTCGTAATGATTTTCTCTAACTCATCTACGGTATAAAATTCCAAACGATGAATTACACCAAAACGATCTCTTAATGGGGCTGTCAAAAGTCCTGCTCTTGTAGTTGCTCCTACCAATGTAAATCGAGGAAGTTCTAATCGAACAGACCTCGCCGTAGCACCTTTTCCTATCATGATATCAATGGCATAATCTTCCATGGCTGGATACAATACTTCTTCAACCTGTCTATTTAAGCGATGAATTTCATCAACAAACAACAGATCTCCTTCTTGAAGATTATTCAAGACAGCTGCCATCTCACCTGGTTTTTCTATGGCTGGTCCACTGGTTACTTTTAAATTCACTCCCATTTCATTGGCAATGATACATGCAAGTGTTGTTTTTCCAAGCCCTGGTGGTCCGTAAAATAACACATGGTCAAGACTATCTTGCCTTTGTTTTGCTGCCTCTATATAGATTTTAAGGCTTTCTTTCGCTTTTGACTGTCCAATATAATCATCCAGACATCTTGGACGCAAAGATCCTTCCAGTTTTACATCTTCTTCTGTTACATTGGTTTCTATTAATCGTTTCATACTGCTCCTATCTTTAAATCCAACTATATATAAGCCTATATCTTAAAATAAATGTTTTAAAGCTTCTTTCAGTACGTCTTCGGTTGTATAAATTTCCGAAACCGTGACTGCCTTTACTGCCGCAAAAGCTTCTTTGGAAAGATAGCCCAAAGCAACTAAAGCTTCTACTGCTTCTTGTTTTATTGGATCCAGTGAAGACTGAGGCATACCAGTTTCTGTTACTCTAGTTAGAGAGTTCACGTCTTCTTGCTTTATTTTATCACGTAAATCAAGAATAAGTCTTTCAGCTGTTTTAAGTCCAATCCCAGGAGCTTTTGCGATGGATTTTGCATCTGACATTAAAATAGAATATTTTAAAACATCCACGCTCATAGAAGAAAGAATCGCTAATGCACCTTTCGGTCCAATTCCGTTTACTGTAATTAATTTTTTAAAAAAAATCAACTCATCTTGAGATATAAACCCAAATAATTGAATCGCATCCTCCCTTACATAAGTATATGTATGGATTTTAACCTCTTCACCAAAAGAAGGAAGAAACTGAAAGATCGTATTGGTTACTTTCAATCGATAACCAATTCCATTCACATCCAAAACAATGCTCTCTTCATCCGCATAAGTATAGATTCCTTTAACATAAGCTATCATTTGATTTACTTCCTTACATTTTTATATTTTACTTTTAATTATCATATTATAGCACAATCGAACATATGTTTCAACTTTATAATTTTCTTTTAAGAAAAAAAAGGGAACCAGATTGTATAACTTCTGGTTCCTTTTCTATATTCAAATATCTGTATAATTATGAATTTTTTTGATTGATGTAAGGGATTAAACCTTCCGCTTTTATAATTTTTTGCATGAACTCTGGAAAAGGTTGTCCTTGATAGGTTTCATTTTTTGTTATATTAACAATCACACCTGTTTGGAAGTCAACTTCTACTTCATCTCCTGCTTCAATTCGATTTGCAGCTTCCTTACATTCCACAATCGGTAAGCCAATATTAATCGAGTTTCTATAAAAAATTCTTGCAAAGGTTTCAGCGATTACACAACTCACACCGGCTGCTTTTATGGCAATTGGGGCATGTTCTCGTGATGAACCACAGCCAAAATTCTTGGTAGCAACAATTAAATCACCCTTCTTAACATTTTTCACAAAATCCTTATCGATATCTTCCATACAGTGACTTGCTAATTCCATATAATCTGTGGTATTTAAATATCTTGCAGGAATTATTACGTCTGTATCTACATTATCTCCATATTTAAAAACGTGACCATTTGCTTTCATTATTCTCTCCATTCTGTGTTTCAATACACTCTTTATAATTGTTCTGGACTGGATATTGTTCCTGTGATTGCACTTGCGGCAGCTATTGCAGGGCTAGCAAGATAAATCTCAGAGGTTACATGACCCATTCTTCCAACAAAATTACGATTTGTAGTGGAAACACATTTTTCTTCCTCTGCCAAAACACCCATATGTCCTCCTAAACAGGGTCCACAGGTTGGTGTACTTACAATTGCACCGGCTTCAATAAAGGTTTTTATATAGCCTTCTTTCATCGCATCTAAATAAATTTGTTGAGTTGCTGGAATTACGATGCAGCGTAAGCCTTTTTTAACTTTATGTCCTTCAAAAACCTTTGCTGCAATTCTCAAATCATCAAGACGCCCATTGGTGCATGAACCGATTACAACCTGATCAATCTTAAATTGTTCTGTGATTTCGTCGATTGTTTTTGTATTTTCAGGTAAGTGTGGAAATGCTATCGTGGATCTCAAAGTACTTAAATCTATCAGAATTTCTCTTTCATATTCTGCATCCGCATCAGCTTCATAAACCACATATGATCTTGTAGAATGATCCTGCATATAGGTTATTGCCACTTCATCCACAGGGAAAATACCATTTTTTGCTCCTGCTTCAATTGCCATATTTGCAATAGTAAATCGATCATCCATGGTTAAATTTTTAATTCCGTCTCCCATGAATTCCATCGATTTATATAAGGCTCCATCTACACCAATCTTTCCAATGATATGTAAAATAACATCTTTACCACTGACCCAAGGATTTAATTTTCCAGTAATGTTAAATTTAATTGCACTTGGAACTTTAAACCAGGCCTTACCCGTTGCCATACCTGCAGCCATGTCGGTACTTCCAACACCTGTTGAAAACGCTCCCAAAGCACCATATGTACAGGTATGAGAGTCAGCTCCAATAATAACATCACCCGCAACTGTTAACCCTTTTTCAGGAAGAAGTGCATGTTCAATTCCCATTTCTCCAACCTCAAAATAATTGGTTATCTCATTTTGATATGCAAATTCCCTCATACATTTAGAATTTTGTGCAGATTTTATATCTTTATTTGGTGCAAAATGATCTGGAACCAAAGCGATTTTATCTTTATCGAAAACCCCTGAAAGTTTCATTTTTTCCATTTCTTTAATAGCAACCGGACTTGTTATATCATTTCCTAAAACCATATCTAAATTTGCTTCGATTAATTGCCCTGCAACTACACTCTCTAAATTAGCATGTGCTGCAAGTATTTTCTGTGTCATTGTCATTCCCATTATTTTGTACCTCCCTTTAAATTAAATTTATCATAACATAATTCAAATATTTTATCCTATATGAATTTTTCATGTTTAACATAACTATATGTTATGATATACTCTGTTTAAACCTTACTTATTGTTATACTTAGTCAAAGGAGCACCTATGGAACTTTCTTTCAATCACTACTATATTTTTTATAAAACAGCACTTACAAAAAATATTTCCAAAACAGCAAAAGAATTATATCTTTCCCAGCCAGCCGTTAGTAAGTCTATTTCTCGATTAGAGGATCACTTAAACTGCCTTCTATTTAACCGCTCTACCAAAGGCGTAACGCTTACAAAGCAAGGAGAGCTTTTGTATATGGCAACCGAAAAAGCCTTTCGCGCATTTGCAGAAGGCGAAGATCAAATTCGTCAAACTCTGCATACTCCCTTACTGGAATTAAACATCGGCTGTAGCACCACCTTATGCAAACATATTTTAGTTCCTTATTTAAAAGAATTTACCAGATTGTATCCAAACATTAAAATATCCATCCTTTCTAATCCGACGATGGAGTGTATTTCATTACTTGAGGAAGGGAAAATTGATCTTGGTCTAATTGGTACACAAATAAAACAAAAACATCTACAGTACTATGAAATTTCGGAAATTCAGGATACGTTTATAGCTTCCAAAAATTATCTGAGTCAGTATCCATATTCTTTTACAACTACTTCTGATTTTTCAAATATAACCTTTATGATGCTTAATCAAGGTAATTTAACCAGAAAATATGTGGATGATTATTTGAAGCAAAAAGGAAGTCCAATCCAAAAAATTATGGAAGTTACCAGCATGGATTTACTGATAGATTTTGCAAAAGCAGATCTTGGAATTGCCTGTATGATAAAAGAATTTGTTTCAAAAGAACTGGAGGAAGGTTCTTTAATTGAAATACCAATGCAATTTTCAATTCCCAAACGAAAGGTTGGTTTTGTTACAAAATCCAGTTCAGAAACCAAACAAGCCTTGGCCTTATTTATGGATTTTTATGCATTTTATATTAATAAAAAGAGCTGACATGTTACTGTCAGCTCTTTGTTTTAATTATCTATTAATTTTTTACCATCGTTCCAGCTATATAATTTACGTAATTCCTGACCTACTTTTTCAGAAGAATGTTCTGCTCCATTTTTTCTCATTGCATGAAAGTTAGGACAGTTAACAGAATTCTCAAGAAGCCAATTTTTAGCAAATGTTCCATCCTGAATGTCTGTTAAAACTTGTTTCATCGCTTTTTTAGTTTCTGAAGTGATGATTTTTGGTCCAGTAATATAGTCTCCATATTCTGCAGTATTGGATACTGAGTATCTCATACCAGCAAAACCACTTTCAAATATAAGGTCAACAATTAATTTCATTTCATGAATACACTCAAAATATGCACTTTCTGGTTCATAACCAGCTTCAACAAGAGTTTCATACCCTGCTTGCATCAATGCTGAAACACCACCACAAAGAACTGCTTGTTCTCCAAATAAATCTGTTTCTGTTTCTTGTCTGAATGTGGTTTCTAATACACCAGCTCTTGCTCCACCAATTGCAAGGGCATATGCCAATGCTTTATCTTTTGCTTTACCGGTATAATCTTGATGTACTGCAACTAAACAAGGTACACCTTTTCCTTCTGTATACTGACCACGAACTGTATGTCCAGGACCCTTAGGAGCAATCATCGTTACATCAACATTTTTAGGAGGATTGATTTGTCCAAAGTGGATGGCAAAACCATGGGCAAACATAAGCATGTTACCTTCTTCCAGATTTGGTTCGATAGAATCTTTATACATTTTTGCCTGTTTTTCATCGTTAATTAAAATCATAATGATATCTGCTTTTTTAGCAGCTTCGGCAGCAGTATATACTTTCAATCCCTGTGCTTCTGCTTTCGCCCAGGATTTAGAACCTTCATATAAACCAATAATAACATTGCATCCTGATTCTTTTGCATTTAATGCATGCGCATGTCCCTGACTACCATACCCAATAACTGCGATTGTTTTTCCTTCTAATAAAGAAAGGTTACAATCCTCTTGGTAATAAATCTTTGCCATTTTTTTTCCTCCTGATTTGTAAAAAATAATTTATAACTGAAAGGTTACCCTAAGAGCTAACTATTTTATTTAGTATTCTAAAAACGTAACATTATCTATTCCTCGACTAAGACCAGCAATTCCAGTTCTCGCCAACTCTAAAATTTCATAACCATCTAAAAGATTTAAGAAAGCAGCAATCTTATCCTGCGTCCCTGTCAATTCAATAATCAAACTATTTGTAGCAAAATCGATAACTTTTGCACGAAAAATATCTGCAGTCGCTATGATACTTTGTCTTTGTTCTGCCGATACTTTAACTTTGATTAATGCCAATTCTCTATATACGCTACATTCCGGACATAACTCTTTAATATCTCTTACATCCACAAGTTTATCCAGTTGTTTTTCAATTTGTTCCAGAATGATATCATCTCCACTGGCAACAATTGTAATTCTTGTAAATCTTGGATCTGCAGTAACACCTGCAGTAATGCTTTCAATATTATAACCTCTTCTGCTGAACAAACCAGATATTCTGCTAAGTACGCCAGAAGTATTATCTACTAGTAGTTGAAAAACTTTTTTCTGCATAAGTACTCCAATCTATGTGTTTGGTCAATTGTTCCTTCAAAAACACATCCAACAATATCAAGTTAGACTTTTCACATTTTAGCAAGTTATTGCGTAAAAGTCAACCTATTATCTGACTCATGGCATTTCTGTAATGCAAGTGTACCGGTTCTAGCCACTTCCACTATACTAATCCCTTGTAGCATTTGAATCAGCAATTGCGTTTTTTCTGGAATATCACATATTTGTATCATCATAAGGTTTT
>CANRGO010000012.1 GCA_947630125.1 uncultured Lachnospiraceae bacterium
CTATTATCTGGCCAACATTATGAAAAGGCTGGAAGTTATAGGGATACCAATGGAGAAGATGGAATGGAATCTATGGCTGCCCTTTTTAAACGAATGGAACAGGTGGTTATGGATTATAAAACAGAGGAACCTATAATATTTGTGTCTCATGGTGCTTCGATTAATGCAGCCTTGGGTGTTTTCTCAAAAGGTGTATTAGGGCCTGGAAAGACATGGCTTAAGAATGCGTGCATATCCGCCATTGATTTTATGGAATCAGAAACTAAGGTTAGCTTCCATAATTTATCACCAGATGAATTCTTGCAGCATAAATAAAGGTAGTATAGAAAGGTGGGGTAGGGATGGAAAAAAAACTCCATGGAAGTTTAAGAGCTACAATGCTTAGAATGACACTTTTTCCTTTGTTGATTTTGGGAATGGTGATTACTATTTTTAGTGCACAGTCTTTTTGGAAGGGATGCAGGGTGAAGTTAAAAGTGGGCTTAAGAATTTGGCTCTGTCCGTAAAATATGCCTATGATATCGCTTACCCTGGAGATTATGTACTGGTTGGAACAGAGGAATTATATTTAAAAAAAGGTGATGCCATAATTAGTGGAGATTATCAGATTGTGGATAAAATAAAGGAAGAAACTGGCGTCGAAGTGACTTTGTTTTATTATGATGCCAGAATCGTAACCACATTGATGGATGAACAGGGAGAAAGACAAATCGGATCAGGCGCCCATGCTTTAATTATAAAGAATGTCCTGGAGGCAGAATCGGAACATTTTTTTAGTAGCGTTATGATTCAGGGAGTAGAATATTTTGCCTATTATACACCCCTCTTTAATAGTGATGGTTCCATTGTTGGTATGATTGGGGTGGCAAAAACAGTGGAAAATGTTGAAAAGGTGGTATATAAAGCAATCCTTCCGATTCTTATTTTTGCAGCAATATCTATGATATTAACAGCCTTTATCAGCATTCGATTTACGGACCGACTTGTGAAAATCATAAAGAAGATCAAAGAATTTTTAGGTCAGATAGCAGTCGGCAATCTAAATGGTCAATTAAACGAAAAAGTACTAGATCGTCAAGACGAATTAGGTGAGATGGGGCGATTTACCATACATTTACAAAAGTCATTAAGAGAATTAATAGAGTATGATGCACTGACTGGGATTTTTAACCGCAGAAGTGGAGAAATGAAATTAAAACTGTTAATGGAGAAAGCAGAAAAAAATGCAGATACCTTTTGTGTAGTGCTTGGAGACATTGATTTCTTTAAGAAATTTAATGATGTTTATGGGCATGAGTTCGGAGACGAAGTACTTAGGCAGGTATCGCAGCTGCTTAAGAAAACCATAGGGAAAAAAGGCTTTGTTGCTAGATGGGGTGGAGAGGAATTTTTGATTGTTATGGACAGGATTCAGCTCATAACCTGCGAACAGGAAATATGGGAACTTTTGGAGAGAATTCGAGAATTAGAAGTTTCTTATGGTGGAGAATCCATGCATGTAACCATGACCTTTGGTATTCACGAAGGCAATGGTTCTCAGTCAGTACATGAAGTATTAAAAGCAGCAGATGAAAAGTTATATGAAGGAAAATTAAACGGAAGAAACCGTGTAGAGAGGTAAGAAAAGATGACATTTAAAGAATTATATTTGGCAGGAAGTATTGAATTTGAAGAAATTGATGAATATTGTTTTGCGTGGGGAGATACGGAGGATGCCAGAACTCTGAGAGAATATCTGGGGCTTAGTGTGGAAGAAGAAGATGTGTGGATCAGCGAATCGGAAGATGCTCTTCGTGATATGTTGGACCGTCAAAAGTAGAAGTATTGGGGATTAAAAGAAATGAAAACAAATACAGCCATAGTCAATGATTTAACAGTTGGACATCCGTTGACTAAGATTTTAGGCTTCGCGATTCCTATTTTTATAGGGAATATATTTCAACAATTGTATAATGTTGTAGATATGGTAGTGGTTGGACATATTCTGGGAGAGGAGGCACTTGCTTCCTTAGGTGCAACAACGGCTATTTACGGGTTGGTGTTGGGACTGGCAAATGGTATGACCAACGGCTTTTCCATTATCATTGCCAGATATTTTGGTGCTAAGAAATATGATACTTTAAAACAGACCGTTGCTACTACAATGGTCTTGACTTTTCTGATTTCACTTATGTTAACCATTGTGAGTCTGTTATTTCTAAAACCATTGTTAGTGACCTTAAGAACACCAATGGAAGTAATGGATAATGCGATAGCTTATATTTCTATTATTTTGGCTACCATTCTGGTAACGATGAGTTATAACATGTTTGCAGGAATACTCCGTGCTATTGGTAATAGCCGTATGCCCCTTTATTTTTTGATGATTGCGACAACTGTTAATATAGTATTGGATATTCTGTTTATTCAAGTGTTTGGGATGGGTATCCGTGGTGCTGCACTGGCTACCGTTTTTGCTCAGTTATTAGCAGTTATTTTATGTGTACTGTATATAATACGAAAATGTCCCATTATAAAAGTATCCAAGAGAGATTTCAAATATGAGAAAAAGATTGTATCGGATCTTTTGACCATGGGTTCCTCAATGGCGATGATGTTCTCCATTGTTTCCATTGGAACAGTCGCACTCCAAAGTGGTGTGAATAGTTTTGGGACCTATACTGTGACTGCCCATACGGCAGCCAGAAAATTAAGTGAGATTTTTATGCTTCCCTTAAGCACCTTAAGTGTATCGGCTTCCACTTTTGCAAGTCAGAACTTCGGAGCAAGAAAATGGGATCGAATCGTTCAGGGGATTAAAAGTGCAGGGCTTTTAGCTGTGATATGGTGTATTTTTGCAAATTTAAGTGTTTTGTTTTTTGCCAAAGAAATAATTACACTCATGACAGGTTCTCATATAGAAACAGTCATTCATACCGCTGAGCAATATCTTCGCTTTAATCTTCCGTTCTATTTTGTGTTATGTATTTTACTGATACTACGATCTACATTGCAGGGAATTGGGAGAAAAATGGTTCCACTGATTGCAAGCACCGTAGAATTATTAGCAAAGTTTTTTGTGACAGCAGTCCTGGTTCCAAGTATGGGATATTTTGGTATTATCCTCTCGGAACCTGCCATTTGGACAATTTGTGCAGTTTTGGTATTATTTGATTTTATCGTTACCATAAAAAGATTTACACATTTTGATCGTGATTTAGGAGAAGTAAATGAAACGTTATCGGAAAATTAATCAGTTAACTTGGAATTCTTTTTTAAATCTATATGAGATGGAGGCCTTTGCCACATCGGGAAAAGAGTTTCGATATTATTTTGTGAGCCGTAGAAAAAATGAAGAATTGAAAGTATATACGAAATCAGTAGAACCCGAAGGTGTTGTGATTTATCCTGTTTTAAAGGATGATCCAGAGAAACTGGTGCTGATTAGACAATATCGTTATCCAATTGATGAATATATTTATGAACTACCCGCAGGTATGATAGAGGCAGGAGAGACACCAGCCCAGGCCGCGGTACGAGAAATGAAGGAAGAAACAGGCTTTGATTTTGAACCATATGAGGGTGGTGAAGCGGCCTTTCGCAAGCCTTTGTTTATGGGAGTGGGATTCACAGATGAAACCAGCTGTACTGTGTTTGGCTATGTTACTGGAACAATGACACACCTTTTGCAAGAAGATACCGAATCCATACAAGTGGTTATTGTGGATAAAAAGGAAGCTCTTCGTATCCTTCGGGAAGAGAGAATCTCCATACGTCTTGCTTTTCAGCTCCAAAGTTTTTTGCAGGCAAACCCAGAGGAACCATTTCAATTTCTGACCATAGAAAAATAATAATGCACACGGTATGCACACTTTTATGCATCTAAGGCTTTACATTTTGTGAAAGTTTTAGATGCGTTTTTTGTTGAAAAAAAGATGCGTGATGTTTACAATGAGTCTAGTTGGATTTGAAAATGGTGCTCTTTATAGGTCGGGAGTCGGAATTGAGGATTGTATGAAAAAAGTGACAATATTGGAAATTGCAAAAGAAATGAGTTTATCCAGAAATACAATAGCGAAAGCCCTAAACGGTGGAGATGTTTCTTTGGAAACGAAAATTGCAGTAGCAAAAAAGGCAAGAAATATGGGCTATATGAAAATGAGACCAGAACTTCTGAAGGAAGTGGAAAACATTACCTCTTGCTTTCGTGGTGGGACAATTTTGGTTTTGTTTAATCGTGCAGATCGAACAGATTCTATCTTTTGGAATAAAATTCTGATAGGGATTAGTGATGAATGTAATCAAAATGGCTTCCGTATGCAACTTCATATTGTGGATGAACGGGACCTGAAGGGTGTTGAAACAAGAAAATTAATTGCTGAGGATGTGTGTGGAATAATTTGTCTTTGTGTTTTCCCTTTGGATTTTGTGAAAGAAATCAGTCGTTCTAAAATCCCTCTTATTTTTTTAGATGCGCCTTATAATGCAGTAGATTTTATGTCATATGGAGATGTAGTGATGATTGAAAGCTGGTACAGCGTATACGAAATGGTCCAGCATGTAATTAAAAAGGGAAAAACAAAATTTTCTTTTATTGGTTATGAAAATGGGACCAGAACGGTACATGATCGTTATGGCGGATTTATCAGTGCTCTGCAGATGAATGGGATTCCAATTGATAAAAGATTGTTATTTACCGATAAGGTTGAGGATGACTATTATAATTATCAGGTTATTGAACAGTTGATAGAGAAACTTCCTGTTTTGCCAGAGGTATTTGTGTGTAGCAATGATGATATTGCCCGTTATGTTGCTACTGCACTTCGTAAAATTGATGAAAAACTGGCAAGTGAGGCAACTTTAATTGGCTTTGATGATACCATAGAAGATAATTTTTTTAAAAAGGGTATCATAACAGCGGATATCAATAAAGAGGGAATTGGTAAAAGACTGGTTCGTGCTTTGATGTCAAGATTACAGTATCCTGAAGCGGATTATGAAATGATAGCGGTTGCAACGCATCCAATGTACAAGTAAGAACGAAGCAAGAAAGGTAAAATATAGGAATGATAAAGCGAATGAAATTAAATGGAACTTGGAGTTTTTCGGAAGAAGGAAGTAATACCCTCTATCCAGTAGAAATTCCGGGATCAATCATATCTGGATTATTGGAAAACCAAGTAATTGAAGATCCCTATTATCGGGAAAATGAAAAGCATCAGTTAGAACTATCAAAAAAAGACTACCGCTTCTGCAGAACATTTAATATAGAAGAAACACAATTTGAACAAGAGGTTATAGAATTGGTTTGTGAATCCCTGGATACTTTATGTGAAATATTTTTAAATGGGGTACAAATTGCAGAAACCAATAATATGCATCGTTGCTATCGCTTTTCGGTAAAAGAATTTTTGAGTTTAGGTGAAAACCGCCTAGAAATACTGGTAAAAAGTCCCATGGAATATATTAACAATGTGAAGCCGGATGAAGGAAACGAAATCACCTTTACACCCTGTGAAGGAGTGTATGGAAATCAGTATTTAAGGAAAGCGCATTCCATGTTTGGCTGGGACTGGGGTATTTTTCTGCCAGATGGCGGGATTGTTCGTGATATATATCTGGAGGCATATTCTGTTGCCAGAATTTCCGAAGTTCTTTTTTCTCAGGAGCATCTTATAAATAATAAAGGGCAGGCTGAACAAGTAATTCTCAATGTGACGCCCCAATTAACAGATGTTAAAAACAAGGTGAATCAGGAGGAATTCTTAGTTGAAGTTTCTGTTTCATTGAATCAGATAGAAGTTGCAAAAGGCATTTGTATAGGAAGTAATACCTTGGAACTTGTGATTGCACAGCCCGAACTATGGTGGCCAAATGGGTATGGAGAGCAGCCGCTATATGATGTGCACTGTGTTTTAAAGCAGAAGGCTGTAATTTTAGATGAAAAAAAATATACCATAGGTCTTCGTACCTTAACGATTTCAACTAAAAAGGATCAATGGGGAAGTGAGTTTGCATTTGTAATCAATGGAATTAAGATTTTTACAAAAGGTGCAAATTATATTCCGGAGGATGCTATTTATTCCAGGATAACTTCTGAGCGGATGGAGTATTTAATCGACGCCAGTCTTCGGGCTCATTATAACTGCCTGCGTATTTGGGGCGGTGGATATTATCCCAGTGATGAATTTTATAACCTTTGTGACCGGGCTGGTTTGATCGTGTGGCAGGATTTTATGTATGCCTGTAACATTTATGATTTGACCAAAGAATTTGAAGAAACCATTATTTGGGAAACCAGAGATAATATTCAAAGGCTTCGTCATCATGCCTGTCTTGGTATCTGGTGTGGAAACAATGAAATGGAAAGTGCCTGGGATCATTGGGGTGGCTTTAAAGATCATAGCCGAAAACTGAAAGCGGATTATATTAAGATGTTTGAATACATTATTCCAAAAATAAAAGAAGAAGAGGATAAAGAAACCTTTTACTGGCCATCATCTCCTTCTTCTGGAGGAAGTTTTCACATTCCAGATAGTCCGGATCACGGCGATACACACTATTGGGACGTATGGCATGGGCAAAAACCTTTTACGGATTACCTGAATCATTATTTCCGCTTTTGCTCAGAGTTTGGATTTCAAAGCTTTCCTTCTATAAAAACAATAGAATCCTTTACAGAAGCAGAAGACCGTAATATTTTTTCCAAAGTAATGGAACGCCATCAAAAGAATAATTCAGCCAATGGCAAAATACTTTACTACATTTCGGAGAATTTTAAATATCCAAAAGACTTTGAAAGTCTGTTATATGTTTCTCAGGTTTTGCAAGGACTTGCCATAAAAACAGGGGTTGAACATTTTAGAAGACATAGAGGTCGTTGTATGGGTAGCCTTTATTGGCAGTTGAATGATAATTGGCCAGTAGCTTCATGGTCCAGTGTGGATTATTTTGGACGCTACAAAGCACTTCATTATATGGCTATGACCTTCTATAACCATGTGGCAGGAAGCTCTGTTTTAAATAAAACCGTGGTAGAAGCTCATGTTCAGAATGAGACACGTTTTGATGTATCTTGCCAGGTTGCTATGAAACTTAAAACCTTTGATTTTCAAATTCTATGGGAAAAAGAAAAAAAGGTTATGATTCCGGCTCTCTCCCCAGCTTTGGTCATGGAAAAAGAGTTTCAGGAATTAATCCTTGGAAAAGAAGATCAGGTGTTTGTAGAGATTACATTTATTCATGAAGATGGCCGTAAGCAAATAGAAACACAACAGTTTGTTCCTTACAAGTATTTACAGTTACCAAAGGCAACGGTTATGGCAGCGATATCAGAGACAGACACAACGTACGAGATTCTCTTAACCTCAGACTATTTTGCACCTTTTACAGCAGTAGATCTAAAGCATGCGGATGGAATTTTTAGTGATAATTTTATAGCGCTTACATCAAGTGAGGGGACTTTACTTACCTTAAACAAGAAAGACATTACCAGGGGTCAGGTATCTGGAATTGAAGAACTATATCAGAACTTAGTAATTACAACTTTGACAGACAGCTTTATATAGACAAAAGGAGAAAACAACAATGAATATTCAGTATCATGAAGAACTTAAAATTTTTAAACTGGACACAAAAAATACCAGCTATGTGATTGGTGTGGTTGATGAAGAGGAATTTGTTGGACACATTTATTATGGAAAAAAACTGGATGAATTCCAGGTGGGGTATCTGATGCGTACAGAGGAAGCACCCTTTGTTCCTTCCAAAAATAACCGAGACCGTACATCGTTTTATGATTGTTTTCCTGTGGAGTATACAGGCCATGGAGTAGGGGACTTTCGTGATAGTTCCATTTCTGTAAAAACCAAAGCGGGACACTCGGCAGTTTGTTTAACCTTAAAAAGTTACGAAATCTATGCTGGAAAAAAGAAGCTTCAGGGCCTGCCAGCGACTTTTGGAGAAGAGGCGGATTGCTCCACCTTGGAACTTACTCTTTGGGATAAGGTTTTAAATCTTGAGGTGATGCTATCCTATACTGCTTATCGGGAACTTGATGCAATAATAAGAAGCGTAAAGGTAAAAAACTGTGGGCAGGAATCCCTTGTCTTAACAAAGATTATGAGTATGTGTCTGGATATGGATCAGGATGGGTACGATATGATTACTATGCATGGATCCTGGGCCAGAGAAAGACATGTACAGAGAAAAGCAGTGGGTCTTGGAAAGCAAAGTGTAGGAAGCGTACGTGGAGAATCCAGTCATCAGGAACATCCATTTCTTGCCTTGCTTGATGATAAGGCGACTCAGGAAAGTGGAAATGTGTATGGATTTCATTTTGTATATTCTGGAAACTTTCTGGCGCAGGTTGAGGTTTCACAATTTGACTCTCTGCGTATGATGATGGGGATTCATCCCACAGACTTTGCATGGAACTTACAGGCAGGAAGCGAATTTCAGGCACCTGAGGTTGTGATGGTTTATTCTTCAGAAGGAATTGGACAAATGAGTCGTACCTATCACGATTTATATCGAAATCATTTGATTCGCGGAAGTTACAAAGATAAAAAGCGACCTATCTTGATTAACAACTGGGAAGCAACCTATTTTGAATTTGATACAGATAAGTTATTAAATATTGCAAGAGAAGCCTCTGGTCTTGGGATAGAGATGCTGGTTATGGATGATGGCTGGTTTGGGAATCGGTTTGATGATAACAGAGCCCTGGGTGATTGGTTTGTAAATGAGGAAAAACTAAAAGGCGGTTTAAAATATCTGGTAGATGAGGTGAATAAATTAGGTATGAAATTTGGTATCTGGTTTGAACCCGAAATGATATCTCCAGATTCTGAATTATATCGAGCTCATCCTGACTGGGCAATTGCTATCGACGGAAGAACTCCATCCTTATGCAGAGGTCAGTATGTACTTGATTTAACCAGAAAAGAAGTGGTTGATTATACATTTGAAAGTTTAAGAAAGATTCTAACAAGTGCCAATATTGAATATGTGAAATGGGATATGAATCGACAACTCACTGATATCGGGGGTGCCTTTACAAATGCAGATTCTGTAGGAGAATTTTACCATCGCTATATGCTGGGGGTATATGAACTGCAAGAAAGATTAATCACAGAATTTCCGAACCTTTTATTAGAAAACTGCTCAGGTGGTGGGGCAAGATTTGATCCTGGAATGTTATATTACAGTCCTCAAATTTGGTGTTCCGATGATACGGACGCAATTGAGAGATTGGCAATTCAGGAAGGAACGGCTATGATCTATCCTCTGTCTACCATGGGAGCTCATGTTAGCGACTGTCCAAATCATACGGTGGGTAGAAATACGCCTTTTGAAACCAGGGGACATGTAGCGCTGGCTGGAACCTTTGGCTATGAGCTTGATGTAACAAAAATTCCAGAAGAAGACAGAACGATGATTCCAGAGCAGGTGTCGATGTATCATAAGTATAATGATTTGGTTCGAACCGGGGATTATTATCGAATTGCTTCCTATCATGAAAATCATTTCTATGATTGTTATCAGGTGGTGTCAAAAGATAAAACAGAATGTTTGATTACCTTTGTGCAGGTATTAAACAGACCAAATTATAAAAACAGAAGAATCCTGATCAAGGGCTTAAATCCAGAATTTCGTTACCAACTGGAAGGAAGTGAACTTGTGTTAAAAGGCTCCACACTCATGCATGCGGGAATTATGGTTGAAAAGTTGTGGGGAGATTTTAGAAGTAAGTTGTTGTATTTAAAGGTTGTTCAGTAATGAGGAGGATTTGAAAAAATGATGGTTGATGAAATGAAGCAACACCTGAAGGAAGTAATTATTCCTTTTTGGAAAAGTTTGAAGGATGAAGAATGTGGCGGTTTTTATGGGTACTTGGATTATGATTTGAACTTGGATAAGAAGGCGGTAAAAGGCTGTATCTTAAACAGTAGAATTACCTGGTTTTTCTCCCAGGCATATCTGGTTTTAAAAGACATTGGAGAACTAGATGAAAGTTTGCTTGCAATGGCAAATCATGGTTTCTCATTTATGGAACAATACTGTATGGATCAGGAGTTTGGTGGCATTTACTGGTCTATGAATTTTGATGGGAGTCCAAATGAAACGATAAAACATACCTATAACCAGGCCTTCTCAATTTATGCCTTATCTGCCTTTTATGAAGCTACCGGAAACCAAAAAGCGCTAAAGATGGCAATGGAGTTGTTCGAAATAATTGAAACCAAGTGTCGTGATGAAGAAGGATATTTAGAGTCTTTTAATCGAGAGTTTGAATTGACAGATAATGAAAAACTTTCAGAAAATGGAGTAATTGCATATCGTACCATGAATACCTTGCTTCATGTGTTTGAGGCTTATACAGAATTATATAAAGTAACCCAGGAAGAAAAAGTAAAAGAGAAACTGCTTTGGATGATGGATATATTTGCGGATAAAATGTATAATCCAATACTTCGCCGACAAGAAGTGTTCTTCGATAAGGACTATAACAGTTTGATTGATTTACATTCTTATGGACATGATATTGAAACAGCCTGGTTAATTGACCGAGGGGTAGAAGTGGTAGGTAGAAAAGATTATGAAAGTAAGATAACTCCAATTACAGCAGCATTGACGAAAGAAATTTTTGAAGTGGCTTTTAATGGAGACTCTCTTCATAATGAATGTGAAAATGGTCATGTAAATACCTCCAGAATCTGGTGGGTTCAGGCGGAAAGTGTGGTAGGATTTTTAAATGGATATCAAAAAGATCCAGATCGTGTAGAATACATGGCAGCAGCAAAGAAACAATGGAATTATATAAAAGAATTTATGATTGATACTAGAAAAGGCAGTGAATGGTACTGGGAAGTGGATATGAATGGTCAACCAACCAGTAAAAAACCAATTGTTGAACCATGGAAATGTCCATATCATAATGGACGTATGTGTTTGGAAGTTATTAGGAGGGCTAAATATGTTAAATAAAATGTATGCAGAGTTATTAGAGAAATATGAAGAAGTGGTAACGAAAAAAAATGAAAAATCAGATTTTTATAATGGAATCTATGATCGTTATAAAAATCCAGTATTAACCAGAGAACACATCCCACTTCATTGGAAATTTGATTTAAATCCGGAGACCAATCCTTTCTTTATGGAGCGCCTGGGTGTAAATGCGGTTATGAACTCTGGTGCAATTGAGTTAAATGGGAAATATTATCTAGTTGTAAGAATTGAAGGAAATGATCGAAAATCCTTCTTTGGTGTAGCAGAAAGTGATAATGGGATTGATGGATTCCGTTTCTGGGATTATCCAATTCTGTTGCCAGATACTTGCAAAGAAGAAACCAATGTATATGATATGAGATTAACCAAACATGAAGATGGCTTTATTTATGGAGTGTTTTGCTCCGAAAGTAAGGACACCTCATCAAATGATCTCTCGGCAGCAGTTGCAGCAGCAGGCATCGTAAGAACGAAGGATTTGATTACCTGGGAGAGGTTGGAGAATTTAAAAACATTGCGTTCTCCACAGCAGCGAAACGTAGTGTTGCATCCTGAGTTTGTCAATGGAAAATATGCTTTCTATACCAGACCTATGGATGATTTTATCAACACGGGCAGTGGCGGTGGTATCGGTTTTGGCTTATGCGATAACATTGAAAAGGCAGTAATCGATGAAGAGATTTTAACCAGTCAGAGAAAGTACCATACCATTACAGAGGCAAAAAATGGAGCAGGAGCGGTACCAATCAAAACCAAAAGAGGTTGGATTCATATTGCTCATGGCGTACGAAATACTGCGGCAGGTCTTCGCTATGTAATTTATGCATTTGCTACAGATTTAGCAGAACCTACCAAAGTGATTGCAGAACCAAGCGGTCTGTTAATTGGTCCTATGGGTGGAGAAAGAGTTGGAGATGTTTCAAATGTTGTATTTACCAATGGGGCGATTGCCAAGGATAATGGTGAGGTTTTCATCTATTATGCATCAAGCGATACAAGAATGCATGTTGCAACGACTACCATTGATAAACTGATAGATTATGTTTTTGAAACACCTTCAGATCCACTTCGCAGTGTGGAATGCGTAGCACAAAGATGCTCACTGATTGAAAAAAATCTGGAATATCTTAAAAAACAGTCATAATTAAGTAAATACATATATTTTAACCTATAAAAAAGAAGTTATTTTTTTCAAAGAAACTTTTAAAAAAGTTTTTGGAGAGAAAGGTAACTTCTTTTATTTACCTTTGTTAAGTAAAATCAGGTTACGTAACTTTATAGCATGTAAAAAAAATAGGTTAAAATTTGTGAATATTTCACAGAAATTTTATATTTACATAGAACATCTTGATAAATTTGCTTTGTCGTAGTATTCTAAACTCATAAATAGAGTAAATTTAAGTTGATATTTAAGTAAATGAAATCCCTATTTAAGTTAATTAAAGTTAATTGTTAAGTAAAAAGTAAAATAAATTAAGGGGAAAGAACTTAAAAACATGAAAAATAAGGTTATTTATTTATTGTTAGGTACTTTATTCCTAGTAATTCTTACAGGTTGTGGCTCCAGTAATAAAAATGATGAACATGACACGACACAGGAAGAAATCGTGGTGATAGAACCACCGGTTATTTATGAAGCAGAACAGGCGGATTTATCAGGAGGGGTTATGATTGATACAAAGAAAGAGTCCTATAGTGGAACTGGTTATGTGAATGGTTTTTCTGTAGATGAAGATGGCTGTCATTTTCAAGTTACCATAAAGGAAGCTGGTTTTTATGATTTTAATTTTATAAGTGCAAGTGAAGGCGGATACAAAGAAAATATTGTTATGCTGGATCAGGAGAAAATGGGAACTGTTTCTATAGAGAGCACAGATTTTTCCGATTCTGTTTTAAACAGAATTTATCTGACAGAGGGAGAACATGTTGTTTCCTATGTGAAGTATTGGGGCTACGTTAGATTAGATCGACTGGAGATTTCAAAGTCTCCTGCTTTAGCAGAAGATGTCTATGAGGTAAGTGCGAAACTGGTGAATGAGAATGCTGGGGATGAAGCAAAACGTCTGATGAGTTATCTGACAGATATCTATGGAGAATACTTTTTAAGTGGGCAATATAGCGATGGAATGTATTCGAAGGATATGGCCTGTATCTGGAAAGAGAATGGGAACCAATATCCAGCTGTTCTAGGACTTGATCTAATCGAATATACACCTTCAAGAGTTTCCCATGGAAGTACATCGAAAGCAGTTGAACATGCCATAGAATTTTGGGAAAAAGGTGGAATTGTTACTTTCTGCTGGCACTGGAATGCACCAGAAAAATATTTAAAAGACCCATGGTATAGTGGCTTTTACACAGAATACACAGATATTGATTTAGAGAAAATAATGAATGGGGAAGACCAGGAAGAGTATGACCTGTTAATGCAAGACATTGATGCCATTGCAAAGCAATTGCTGATCCTACAGGATGCAGGCGTTCCGGTACTTTGGAGACCTCTTCATGAAGCCAGCGGAGGCTGGTTTTGGTGGGGAGCTAAGGGAGCAGAGCCATATTTAAAATTATATAAACTATTATATGAACGCTTAACCAATGAATATCAACTAAACAATTTGATTTGGATTTGGAATGGTCAGGACAAAGACTGGTATCCAGGAGATGAATATGTGGATGTGATCGGGGAAGATATTTATCCTGGGGAACAGGTATATAGCTCTCAAATGCCAAAATATTTAGAAGCACTGGAGTATACGGATGCAAATAAAATGATTGTGCTTTCAGAGAATGGTTGTTTGTTCGATCCGGATTTGGCAATTAGAGATGGAGCTATGTGGGGATTTTTTGCAACCTGGAGCGGAGAGTTTGTAAGTAAAGCAGGTGGACTTAATATTTATTCTGAACAATACACAGACAAAGAGATGTTGAAAAAAGTGTATGCTCATGAAAAGGTCCTTACCTTGGATGAATTACCAGACTTAAAAACCTATGAAATAAAGGAATAAAACAGAGGATGTGAAGTGATGAAACAATTATTTCGTTTGGATGGCGCTTTGTTGCAATGGATGACTACGCTGGGGCATATGATTCTGGTGAGTATTTTCTGGATCATAGGTTGTCTGCCTATCATAACCATTGGTACTTCTACAACAGCTCTTTATTATGCAACTGTCAAATCCATTAAAAAAGGAAGAAGTTATGTATGGACGGAATTTTGGCAGGCCTATAAAAGAAATTTTGTAAAGGGAAGCGTGATTACAAGTATCGTTGTTCTGATTGGGTCATTGTTTTATATTAATCGAAATATTTTTCTGGAAACAAGGGATCCTGGACAGGGAAGAATGCTGCTTCTCTTTGGTGTGTGTTTAGTCTTGCTTGCTGCAGTGTTAGTGTACCTTTTTCCCGTGATGTCCAGATTCCAGATGAAACTTTCCGCCATGCTTGGCTTGAGTTTTGTAATGTCTTTAAAATATTTACCGTTTACTGTATTGCTCCTTATGTCAACGTTGCTTGTGGCGTGGGCGCAGATAATGGTATTACCCTGGCCATTGATTTTTGTGGTGCCAGCTGGTCTTTGTTATGTGAATTCTTATTTGATTGAAAAGGTGTTAAAGGCTTATACGCCAAAACCGGCAGACTCAGAAGATGCCTGGTATTACGAATAAAGCACGGGGGTAAGGAAATGGCTTACGTTAGGTTAGCAGAAAAATTTGCAAAAGCAGTTGTTCTAAGTTCGTTTTTGGGAGTGTTTTTATGTGCACATGTGGATGTGGAAGCAAAGACAACGTTTTCTCAACAGGAGTATCAATATCGAATTGGAACCTATTCCATAGATGATTCTATTTTACACTATCAGGATTATCAGGCACAATTTGAATCGTCATTTCCGGACGGAGAATATGAAATGAAGGGGTCTTCCTTTGTTCGTTATGAAGAGGATGGGGTAAGTTTAGAGCCTGAAATTCTTTCCAACTACATGGATATACCTGGTGGTGGGGATGCTGTGGTAACCAAAGAAAACAGTCTGATTGAATATGAGGTTCAAATAGAAGAAGAAGGATTTTATAATCTTTCCTTATTATATTATCCAATTGCCGGAAATAGTGCACAGATTCAACGTTCCATATTTATAGACGGGGTTCTGCCTTATGATCAGCTGGCGTTGGTAGAGTTTGCAAGAATTTGGACCAATGAAATAGTGGAATCTTATGAAAATGAAGATGGCATAATGGTTAAAAAATGGAACGTGGATAATCAGGGAAATGATTTGAAACCTTCTTCCATAGAAGCCCCTGAGTGGGTGGAAACCAATATGTATGATGCAGAAGGTTATATTACAACACCCCTATCCATTTATCTAACCAAAGGAAGCCATACGATTACATTTGTCTCTCAGAGAGAACCCATGGTAATTGGTGCGTTGAAACTGAATAATTTAAAACCACTAAAAACGTACGACGAAACGAAAGCAGAACTGGATGCTAGTGGAGTTACTGACAGTCATGGGCAGCTAATCAGAATTGAAGCTGAAAATGTGAACAAAACTTCATCTCAGATGCTATATCCGCAGCAAGATCAAGGTTCTCCTGCTATATATCCTTCCAGTGCCAAGGCATTAAAAAATAATTCCATTGGAGGAAATTCCTGGAGACTCATAGGGCAGTGGTTGGAATATGAATTTGAGGTACAGGAAGAAGGATATTATCATATCGCTCTTTATGCAAAGCAGAATTTTTCCAGAGGAACTTATGTTTCCAGAAAAATATATCTTGATGGTCAGGTTCCTTTTCAGGAACTCAATAACTATGGCTTCTCCTATGAACAAAACTGGAGAGAGGATGTGTTATCAGATAAAGAGGGAGAACCTTATAAAATTTATCTGACAAAGGGAACCCATACTCTTCGTATGGAAGCTGTTTTGGGAGATTTTTCCCAAGTAATTAGTGAAGTTCAAGAATCCGTGACAGCGCTAAATTCCATTTATCGAAAAGTAATCCGCATTACAGGGGTTGCTCCTGATGTTTATCGAGATTATCAAATAGAGACTTCCTTACCCGAATTAGAACAGGAACTAATAGCGGTTCGTGATAAATTAAGTAATGCCATAACGAATCTTCGAGAGTTTGCAGGAAAAGGCAGCGATAAGGAAAGTGTTCTTCGTACCATGAGAGATCAGCTCAATGAGTTGATTGAAGATCAAGAACGTTTTGTGGAGGTCATTGCTTCCTATAAAGTAAATATGAGGGCAACAGGAAACTGGATTACCTCTGCGATTCAACAACCTCTTCAGTTAGACAGAATCTATATCTATTCGCCAGATGAAACAACGGATATTTCGAATACAGGTTTTTTTGCAAAAGTATTTTATGAAGTAAAACGACTTTTTTATTCCTTTATCATTGACTATAACCAGATTGGAAATGTAGCAAAAGAAAGTGAAGCAAAAGAAGCTGACACCATAACACTCTGGATTGGTTCGGGAAGAGATCAGGCCAATGTAATCAAATCCTTAATTGATGAAACCTTTACCAATCAGACAGGCATCAATGTAAATGTACAGTTGGTGGATATGAGTACTCTGCTTCGGGCAACTCTGGTTGGAGAAGGACCCGATGTTGCGATTCAGGTGGCAAATACCACGGGTATTGCAGGAGCGGTACTGAATACTGGAAATGATACACCGGTTAATTATGGACTTCGAAATGCAGTCTTAGATTTAACCATGTTTGAAGATTTAGAAGAAGTAAAACAAAGATTTCCGGAAAGTGCAATGGTAGCGTTTGAGTTTGACTCGGCAACCTATGGCTTACCAGAGACTATAACCTTCCCCATGATGTTTTATCGAAAAGATATTTTGTCGGAACTTGGAATGGAAGTACCTACTACCTGGGATGAAGTAAAGGTGGCGATGACGATTCTGGCAAAAAATCAAATGGAATTTGCTATGTTGCCTAATGAACAGACCTTTGCTATGTTACTTTTCCAAAACGGTGGAAGATATTATCGAGATGCTGTAATCGATGGCATATTATATGAAGGAATTACATCGGATCTGGATTCAGATATTGCTGTAAACACCTTTAAACAATATTGTGAATTCTATACCGATTACAAATTAGATAAGGAAACCAGTGTGGAAGAACGTTTTCGTACCGGGGAATCGCCAATAATGATTGCAGATTATACAACCTATAATAATTTGATTATATCAGCTCCAGATTTAAAAGGTTTATGGGATTTTGCACCAGTTCCTGGAGTTGTTTACACCGATGAAAATGGTCAGGAACAGGTCAATCATGCAACAGGTTGTACAGGTCTTGCCAGTATCATTATGGCAGATACCGAATACCCAGATGCTTGTTGGGAATTTTTAAAATGGTGGACATCAGCAGAAACGCAGGTGGTATATGGCAGAGAAATGGAAAGTCTCATGGGAGCATCAGCCAGAGTACCAACCGCTAATTTAGAAGCCTTTGCAAGTCTTCCATGGCCTTTAGAGGATAAAAAAGCACTATTGGAACAGCTAGAAGCTGTACAGGGAATCCCACAGGTTCCTGGGGGCTACTACTCTTGGAGAAATGTTAACAATGCCTTCTATAGTGTAACCGTTTCAACCAACATTGATACTGCTTCAACTAGAGAAGAGTTAATGGATAAAATAATATTTGTAAACAAAGAAATCGACTTTAAACGGAAAGAATTCAAGCTTCCGTTAGCAGAAGAAATTGAAACCAAGTAGGGGGAAAAAGTATGGCAACAAAAGAAGCGTTAGAACTTGCGAGAAAACAAAAAACGCTGGGATACCGATTAAAACAAAATAGAGCCTCCTATGTCATGATGGCACCATATTTTATTCTGTTTTTCTTTTTTACCGTTGCACCAGTTGTAATTTCCATCGGATTAAGTTTTACCTATTTTAATATGTTAGAAGCTCCAACGTTTGTGGGTTGGGAAAATTATGTTCGTTTGATTTTAGAAGATGACATTTTTATGGTGGCACTGAAAAACACCATGTTATTTGCAGTAATCACTGGACCGATTAGTTATTTTCTGTGTCTTCTGTTTGCGTGGATTATCAATGAATTTAATGGAAAACTAAGAGCATTTTTAACCTTGATTTTTTATGCACCTTCTATCGTTGGTAATGCATACCTGGTTTGGAATATTATTTTAACCGGAGATCGTTATGGACTTTTGAATGGACTTTTATTAAGACTTGATATTATCAATGAAGCTAAGGTTTGGATGAAGACCGAGGAGTATATTCTTCCAATTCTGATTGTTGTGCAGTTGTGGTTATCCCTTGGAACCGGTTTTCTTGCTTTTATAGCTGGTTTGCAAACGGTAGACAGGTCTCTTTATGAGGCGGCAGCGATTGATGGGGTAAAAAATCGTTGGCAGGAGTTGTATTATGTTACGCTTCCAGCCATGAAGCCACAGTTGATGTTTGGTGCGGTTATGCAGATAACACAATCCTTTGCAATCGCTGATATTTCCATTAATCTGGCAGGAAATCCATCCGTGAATTATGCAGGAGCGACAGTGGTAACCCATCTTTTAGATTATGGCTCAACCAAATTTGAAATGGGTTATGCCTCTGCGATTGCAACGGTGCTATTCCTATTGATGGTTGGAACCAATAAATTTGTACAGAAAATACTGAGAAGGGTGGGAGAATAGTGGCTGAAGCGAACTTACAAAAACGAAAATTTTTCAAACTGAAGCCAACGAAACTTAACCGCTCAAGAGCAGGAAATGGTCTGCTGTTTGGCTTGATGATTATCTGTGGATTATTTATGGTATTACCCCTGGTTATGATCGTAAATAATGCATTGAAACCTTTGGATGAATTATTTCAATTTCCACCAAAGATTTTTGTTCGAAATCCAACCTTAGAAAGCTTTTCGGATTTATTTGTACTTATGAATGATACCTGGGTACCTTTTTCCAGATATATTTTAAATACGTTGATAATAACCATAGGAGGAACTGTGGGCCATGTACTGGTTGCATCCCTTGCAGCCTACCCTTTAGCAAAACATGATTTTCCAGGGAAAAAGACACTCTTTCGTATGGTAGTTTTATCCATGATGTTTTCCTGGACAGTAACACAGATTCCTAATTATATGATTATTTCCTGGCTTCATATCAACAACACTTATGCAGCCTTGATTTTACCAGCCTGGCAGTTTGGTATGGGTCTTTACCTGATGAAACAGTTTATGGAACAACTTCCAGACTCACTTATGGAGTCTGCCAGACTGGATGGTGCCAGTGAGTATTCCATATTCTTTAAAATAGTCATGCCAAATGTTAAGCCGGCTTGGCTTACACTAGCAATTTTTCAGTTCCAGCAGATGTGGGGAAATACAGGAGGAATGTTCTTACGTAATGAAGAATTAAAGCCTTTGCAGTATGCATTGCAGCAAATCACCGCTGGAGGTGCAGCAAGAGCTGGAGCGTCAGCAGCAGTTACTTTTATTATTGCAGCCATTCCAATCACGTTTTTCCTTGTATGCCAGAGCAACATATTAGAAACCATGACAACGTCAGGTATGAAGGAATAGGAGGGTGAAGGGATGAGAATAAATAGAACAAAAAGCAAACATCTTTTTGCCTTACTGATCACCATTGCTATGATGGGTAGTCTGTCTCTGGAAGCGAAAGCATACACACTTCCTTATGACACCTATAATTATGATTATCGTAATGATATTGTTTTTACACCGGCAGCCTATATTCCAGAGAAAAGTATTACGGCAACGGGACTTAACACCAGTGGACTTGTAGATGAAAATGGAGAAGAAATACAACTAAATGCTTTTTCTAATCCACAGGATTTATGTGTGGCACCAGATGGAAGTGTTTATGTTGCAGATACTGGAAATAACCGGATCGTGGTTTTGGATCATACATTAAAGAAGTGTCTTAATATTATTACTAGTTTTGATCATGAAGGAACAGTAGATACGTTTAATGCTCCCAATGGAGTTTGTGTTTCTGAAAATAATCAGCTCTACATAGCAGATACCATGAACAAGCGTGTTGTAGTGCTTGAACTGACTGGAGACCTTATAAAAATAGTTGAGAATCCTCAGTCGGAAATTTTGGAAGATAATTTTTCATTTGCACCATTAAAAGTAACAGTGGATTATGCAGATCGTATTTATTGCATTGCACAAAATGTATTTGAAGGATTGATGGTATTTGAAAATACTGGTGAATTTACTGGATATTTTGGAACAATCAAAGTAGATATCAGCTTGTTTGAAAAATTTTGGAGAAAGATTTCTACCAAGGAACAGCGCTCCAGACAAGCACTTTTTATCCCTACGACTTTTACAGGAATTGACGTAGATAGTGACGGTTTTATCTATGCTTCCAATCTGGACTCCTTAAATGGGGTACAGGCAGTTCGCAGACTAAACCCAAAGGGTGAGGATGTAATTAAGAAGGGCATCAAGAAAAATGTAGGTGGTGATCTTTGGATCATAGGAAACAGTAAATATAGTGGACCATCTGAAATGACGGATGTGGTTTATCGTGACAAGGGTATGTACTCCCTGCTTGATCGTAAGCGTGGCAGAGTTTTCACCTATGATCATGAAGGAAATCTGCTTTATATTTTTGGTGGATTAGGAACCCAGGCAGGAACTTTTAAAGCGCCGGTAGCCATTGAAATATTAGAAGACAAAATTATCGTGTTAGATTCACTTCGAGCTGAAATTTTAACCTTTAGCCCAACGGAATATGGCAATTTAATAAATGATGCAGTGGCGTTGCGCTTTGACGGAGATGAAACTCTGGCAGAAGAAAAATGGCTACGAGTTTTAGAACTGGATGAAAACAACGAACTTGCAAACAGTGGTATTGGGAAAGCTCTTTTAACCAAAGGTGATTATAAAAATGCCATGAAATACTTAAAACTTGGAATGAACAGAGAGTATTATTCCATTGCCTTTAAAAGATATCGAAATGAAATGCTGGAAGGAAATATGAATTTAATTCTTTCTGTTTTACTAGTACTGATTGTTGTTTATGCAGTTGTAAAACGTAGACGAGATAAAAAACGTGGAAAAGTAAAAGAAGGAGGGTTATTGTAATGGGAAACTTTTTTTCAAAAGACAAGTGGAAATATGCATTCTATACAGTAAGTCATCCTGTTGATGCATATTATGAAATACGTCATCGTAACAGAGGAAGTGTTCCTATTGCAGTATTTCTTGTTATGCTATTTTCGTTTTGCTTTTCCATGAATCGTATGATGGCAAGTTTTGTAGTGAATGATATCGACCCTAGAAGCGTAGATTCTTTTACAGAACTCGGGGGAGTTTTACTCTTATATTTTTTATTTTGTGTTGGAAACTGGTCCATTACCTGTCTGATGGGTGGAGAAGGAAGGCTTAAGGACATTGCTATAGCAATTGGTTATGCAGCAATACCCCTTATCTTATCGTTTGTACCGGCAACCTTGATTAGTCAGGTGATAGCAGCGGATGAAGAAACTTTTTATGGACTTATCTTATTCATTGGAATTACCTGGGCGGTTATTATGGCCTTAATTGGAATTATGCAGGTACATAATTATACCCTTGGAAAAACGTTATTGACTTTAGTTCTGACTTTTGTAGCCGTTTTGATTATTATTTTCATCGGTCTGCTGATTGCAGATTTGATTAACCAGGTGTATGGATTCTTTTATAGTATCTATACAGAACTGATTTTTAGGACTTAGGGGGATGGGACAGATGAAATTAAGAAAAAAAATAATGTGGACTGTCATTGCCCTGGTATTAGCCTTGGTGGTGGGATGGGTGCTATATTATCTGTTTCATTTTTATCTTTACAATGAATATCAAACCTATGTAACTTCTTATGAAACAGAGCAGGGAAGCGAGTTTCAACCACTTAAGGAAAGTTCACCATCAGTGGAGGGCATGGTACTAGTAGCAGAAAATGATAATTTTAAGTTGTATACAAATGATAAAACCGCTGAAATTGCAGTTTTTAATAAAGCAGATCAAACCATTACTTATTCAAATCCTCCCATGGCTGAAGAAGATAGCATTGCTTCTAACACCAATAAGAATTATTTGAAATCTCAAATTATTCTGGATTATTTTAATTCGAAACAGGCAGCTGGTACCTATGACAGTTTTAGTATGTCTGTAGAAAAAGAGCAGTTTACCTTAGAAAATCTTGAGGATGGAATACGCTACACGTATGAATTTGGGGATAAAACCAGCGTTACAGGTATCGTACCCATTTATATCTCCAAAGAGAAACTGGAAGAAGTACTTTCCCTTATGTCAGAAGAAGGCGCTAAATACGTAAAAAGCAGATATCGTGAAAGTGAAACCTTAGGCGAAGGATATTTGGAATTAAATGAATCAGCAGCGGCAGGGCGAAGTACCTTGCGTAAATTAAATAAGTATTATGAGGAAGCGGGTTTCACAGAAGCGGATTTTGTTACAGAAATGGAAAACTCAGGAGTGGAGGGAGCAATTCCTCAGACGTTTGTTGTAGCAGTAGAATATCGTTTGACCAAAGAGGGCTTGGAAGTTTCTGTACCTATGAATTTGGTCGAAGAACAGGGTGGAGGAAAAATCTATCGCATCCAGCTATTAAACTTCTTAGGAGCAGCATCCATGGAAGAAGAAGGTTATCTTGTGGTTCCAAACGGATCGGGTTCTCTGATTTATTTTAATAATAAAAAGACCAATGCAGATGAGTATTCTCAATATATTTACGGTATTGATCCGCTCATGGCTGATTACACCGTTATGGAAAATATGGAAAAAGCAAGACTTCCATTATTTGGAATTTGTAGAGAAAACTCCAGTATTTTAACAACCATTGAAGATGGTCAGTCTCTTGCTTATATTACCGCAGGAATCGCAGGAAAAATCAACTCCTATAACTATGCATATCCTACCTTTGTTTTACGTGGAAATGAAAAGCTTTCCATGGGTGGAGGATTAGGAGATGAAGTTACCTTTACCGTTGTGGAGAAAGAAATTTATGATGTGAATTTAAAGGTTTTGTATACCTTTTTAACGAAAGAACAAAAAGGGTATTCAGGAATTGCAAATACTTACAGACAGCGTTTGTTAGATCTGGGAGTTTTAAAAGTACAGGAAGATACAGATACCATTCCGTTTTATTATGATGTGATTGGTGGAGTTAAGCAAACTGGATTTTTCTTAGGTACCCAATACTTAAAAGTATTTCCTATGACTACCTTTGAAGAGGCAGGAGAAATATATGAGGATTTAAAACTTGAAGGAATTAGCAAGCAGGTAATGAATTATCAGGGCTGGTTTAATGGCGGCTATTATCATGATGTTCCAGATAAAATAAAAGTAATTCAGAAACTTGGTGGAAAAAAAGGGTTAGAAGCGTTAAGTCAGCAAATGTCAGAAGATGGTAACCGTTTTTATGGCGATGTTGTATTTCAACCGGTAACGTTTATATCCAAACGCTTTCAATATAATATGGAATCCTCTCGTTACTATGGGGCAGGTTATGTAGCTCATTTTGGACAGGTGAATCCGGCGAATCTAAGACAGACAGCGCCTCTAAATTATATGGAAACTATGTATGATCTTTTGTCACCCAAATTTTTGCCTCGTTATGTGGAAAAATTTTCGGACCGGGTTGAAAACATAGAAATGCAGGGAATTTCTCTTCGAGATTTGGGAGACTTTTTATATTCCGATAAAAAAAGGACCCATGTAATCGATCGTGAAGAGGCTTTGGATGTGGTAATTGGGCAGTTTGAGCGTTTACTTGAAACGGAAAAAAATCTTATGGTAAATGGAGGAAATGATTATACGTTTTCCTTTATAACGGATATATTAAATGCACCTATTTCTCATAATGATTATTTTATTGTAGATGAAGAAATACCCCTATATGAAATGATTGTTCAGGGATGTCTGGATTACAGTTCAGATCTGATTAATCTGACGGATTCCTTTGATGAAAAAACCGTGGTTTTAAATTTGATAGAAACGGGAGCATCTCCACACTTTGTATTTACTTATGAAGATTCAACCAACATGAAGTATACCGGACTTAATCGTTATTATGCAACAACCTATAGCACCTGGAAAGAACTGGCTGTGTCCGTTTATACACAGGTCAATGAAGCATTAAAGTATGTGAATGGTGCGATGATCATAGAGCATGAGATTTTGGATGAAGGCGTGAAAAAAGTAAGTTATAGCAATGGTGTTACCATTTATGTGAATGAAAGTAATCAAGAAGTACAGGTGGGTACCATTCTTTTAGAGCCACTAAGTTATGAACTGGAGGGAGTAAATTAAGTATGCAAAAAACAGAAAAGAAAAGCATAAAAAAGCATAAAATGACTCTCTCTAAAAAAAGAAGCATTACAGGGTATTTGTTTATTATGCCCTGGTTGCTTGGGTTCCTGCTGTTTTATGTGCGATCTCTTTATATGACGATGGAATTTTCCATGTCAGAATTAATTGTTCCACCTGGTGGAGGTTACTCCTTAAGCTTTGTTGGGTTTACAAACTATATTTATGCATTCTTTGCCCATGGAAGTTTTGTACAGGTGCTTGCAACCTCCGTCTTGAATATGATGATTGATGTTCCACTTATTATCTTTTTTAGTTTGTTTATGGCTCTTTTACTAAATAAGAAATTTACTGGAAGAACCCTGGTTCGTGCGATTTTCTTCCTTCCCGTTATTTTAAATTCAGGAGCCATCGTAGATGCAATGGAAATGAGCAGAGCCATGATGGCAGGAGGACTTTCCACTGTAAGTGCAGAGCTTACCACGTCCAGCAGCAGTGTGAATGTAGGGTATTATATTGAATTATTTAAAAATCTTGCCATGCCTGATATTTTACTTGATTATATTGTGGCTGCGGTTTCCAGAATTAGTGAAATCATTACAGCCAGTGGGGTACAGATTATTATCTTTATTGCTGCACTACAATCCATACCAGGTTCCATGTACGAAGTTGCACAGATTGAAGGCGCTACGGGTTACGAAACATTTTGGAAGGTTACATTTCCCATGGTAATGCCACATATTATTACGAATGTGGTTTACACCGTGGTAGATAATTTCATCGACAGTGAAGTGGTAGATTTGGCTTTTGAAACAGCATTTACCAACTATCAATATGGATTAAGCTCTGCAATGAGTCTTGTAAGTACGGTGATCACCTGTTTGATTCTGTTTATTGTTGTTTGGTTTATACAGAAGAAGACATTTTACTATAATTAGAAAGGGGAAATGGAATGAAGATAATACATACAGCAAAAGATAAAATGGATCATCTAAAACTAGATACACAGTTTGCCAATGATCGAAAAAAAGCCATTGTTATGCTGAAACATTTCCTCTTTGGTTTATTTCGTGCAGTGGTTTTGATTGGAATTTCTTATGTTATTTTAAGTCCGGTTTTTGGAATTATTGCCAGTTCATTTTTTTCCGATGCTGATAATTATAATCCTATGGTTTTCCTGATTCCTCAGGAGCCTACCTTAGAACGTTATCAGATTGCTATGGAGAATATGAAGTATAGTTCTACCGTTCTCGTATCTCTGCTCTATTCCTTAACGCTGATGATCATACAGGTGATTGTCTGCTCCATGGTAGGGTATGGTTTTGCAAGATTTCAGTTTCCATTTAAGAATTTATTGTTTTTCTGTGTTGTAGTAATGATTATTATTCCAACCAATACAATTATGTTACCGGTTTATATGACCTTCCGGGACTTTAACTTTTTTGGACTGTTTTCTTTATTTGGCAAGAGTGGGGTGAATTTACTTAGTACCCCATGGCCTATGTACATTATGACTGCCTTTGGCTGTGGTCTTAGGTCGGGCTTGTATATCTACATTTTCAATCAGTTTTTCAGGGGTCTCCCAAAGGAAATTGAAGAAGCGGCATTTGTAGATGGAGCAGGAACCTGGTATACCTATTTTCGCATTATGCTTGTGAATGCCATTCCATCGGTAATCACAGTAGCAATTTTTGCTATGGTTTGGCAGTATAATGATACGTTTTATGCGAAGTTGTTTCTGATTAGCCCAGACGTGGTAATCGGTAAAAAAATAAGTACTTTACAGGCCAATATTGCAAATATTTATCAAATCCAGGACAGCAATATTACCCAACTTTATCTGGATGCCGGAATTGTACTTGTTATGTTACCTGTGATTATTATCTATGTGCTATTACAGAAATACTTTATAGAAGGTGTTGAACGAAGTGGTATTGTGGGATAAGACGTTCAAACCAAAAAACAAACAACGAAACAAGGAGGAATGGGAAAGTTGAAAGCAAAAAAAATCATGGTATTACTTCTTTCAGCAGTAATGATCTTGTCGTTAGCAGGATGCGGTAAAGAAGTACAAGAAGCAACAGAAACAGAAGTAACAGAAACAACGGAAACACCAGAAGTAACGGAAACAGAAGAAGTTGCAGCAAGTATTGATTTTGAAGACGGATTATTTGGTTTTATGGGGGTTGACACGACAAAAGGAAATGCAGATGAATCTGTTTTATCAGTGGAGGATTTTGCAGGTTCTAAAGCTTTAAAAGTAACGGTTTCTGGTAAGGTACCTTACATCGTCCTGGATGTAGAAGGATTACTTGGAGACAAAATATCAACAGTTAGAACCATTGAAATGGATATGGGTCTGGAAAATCCAGATGGAACATTTGAAGCATGTTCAGGAAATATTTATGTGTATAGTGGAGCAGAAAATGTAGAAACGTATTCAGGATGGTCCGTTTATTTAGATACAAAGAATCCAAATAAGATTTCTGCAGTTCTTGATACAGAAGCAAAATATATGGCAGCAGGTTTAGGAAATAAAGTTATTATTACAAAAGAAGTTGATAATGGAGCAACCCTTTCAAATCTTTACATTGATAACATTCGTTTCTTAGACGAAGCAGGGGCAGTAATCGAAGCCAATTCTTCAGCAGTGTATGTAGCACCTGTTGCGGCAGAAGCGGATATGAGCAACCTGAAATATCTGAAAAATGTAGTGGAATTCCCTGGATTTGCAACTGGAGCAGATGCATGGGCACAAGCTGGATTTGATATGCCACAGGAAGTAATTGATGCCTTAGTGCCTGGATCTATCATTCAGATTGAATATATGAGTGAAACAGGAGATATGTGGCTTGTAGTGCCTGGAGCAGCAGCAGGTTGGATGAGAGTATCTCAGCAAACAGCAACAAAGAATAATTCTAAAAATATTGCACAGATTTCTTTTGAAGAAATTGCAGCATTATGTGGTGATGATGTAAGCCAGTGGGGCACCATGTTACAAGGTGAATCAGATGGTAAGTGGGAAATTTATAAAGTATCTGTTGGACAGGATTCAGGGATTGTAACTCTTGGAAGTACAGTAGAATTTCCAGACTTTGCAACAGGAGCAGATGCTTGGGCTCAGGCAGGCTTTGATATGCCAGAAGAATTCATAGCAGCTTTAGTTCCAGGATCAGTGATTGAAATTGAGTACAGCAGTGAAATGAACAATATGTGGCTGGTATTCCCTGGCGCAGCAGCAGGCTGGATGAGAGTACAACAACAGACAGCAGCAGCAACCAACAGCATTTGTCAGGTTACATTTGAACAAATTGCAGAAGTTTGCGGCGATGATGTTAGTCAGTGGGGAACCATGTTACAGTGTGAATCCGAAGGCAAATGGGAAGTATTTGCTGTTCGTGTAGGCCAGCCTTCTAAAATACAGGCTCTTAGCAATAAAGTTGAATTTACAGGCTTTGCAGTTGCAGCAGATGCATGGGCACAGGGTGGCTTTGATATGCCACAGGAAATTATTGATGCACTTGTTCCAGGATCTGTAGTAGAATTAAATTATACCAGTGATACAGGATTTTTATGGCTTGTAATGCCAGATGCAGCAGCAGGCTGGATGAGAGTAGAACAGCAGACAGCAGAATGCAATGGTTCGGTTTGTCAGATTACCTATGAACAAATTGCAGCAGTATGCGGGGATGACAAAACCACCTGGGGAGCGAGAATGCAGGCAGAATCAGATGGTGCATGGGAAGTATATAGTGTGTTTGTAGGAACACCTGCAGAATAAGTAGGCAATGAAACCAGAGTTAAACTTATCAACCGATACGAAAAATAGGAGGATTACAAGAACATGAAATTTTGGAAAAAATTCGTTTCTCTAGGACTGATCATGTCTATGAGCATTAGTTTAATGGCTTGTGGTGGAGCAGAAACCACAGAAACCACAGAAACTGCAGAAACCACAGAAACTGCAGAAACAGTAAAACCAAGTGGTGAAAAAAGAGTGATTACAATTGGTACCTGGTATGATCATTTTTATGATAGCACCAATACCGATATCTATGAAAATCCTTATGTAACAGACGAGGAACAAGCTGAAATGCAGCTTGCAAATGTACGTGCTATCGAAGAAAAATACAATGTTGAGATTAAGTTTGTAAATCTTACATATCAAGGTGTACAGGATTCTATTAATACTTCAATTCTGGCAGGAGCACCTGACTGTGATATTTATGAAGTGGATTTACAGTTTGGTATTCCGGCTGCATTAAATGGATACGCAACAGATTTATCTACCGTTTTACCTGAAGACAGTGATATTTTTGCTGATCAGAATGTTATGAAGTATATTCAGATCGGTGAAAGTGAAGAAGCTTATTTAATGAAAGCTGTAGCTGCAGAAACAACGATTGAAGCAACTTATCCACTTGCATTTAACAAACAAATGCTAGACGATGCAGGCTTGGAAGATCCTCGTGATTTATATGCACGTGGTGAATGGACATGGGATAGATTCCGTGAGTATATGTTAACACTTACCAAAGACAGTGATGGAGATGGGGTTGTTGATGTGTATGGATTTGGTAGTGATTACCAGAATTTATTCGGTGGATTATTAATGAGTAATGGTGCAACTGTTGCATCTGGAACAACTCAGACAGTAACCAATCCTGAGGTTGGTGAAGTGTTAGAGTATATGTACAATATGTACAATGTTGATAAATCTGCTTATCCTTGGTATGCTGATGACTTCGATACCAATCGTCTTTGGTATAAAGATGGTCTTGTTGGATTCTGGGTAACCGCTGCATGGATTATGGATTCTAACAAAGATGCAGACTTAGAATTTGACGTTTGCATGGTTCCATGGCCAGTTGGACCAAGTGGTAATCAGGAAACAAACAAAATGAAAAACGTTACAAGTGGTAATGCATGGATGATTCCAAGTGGTGTCGAGGATCCTGAATTTGTTTACAATGTATTTTATGATTGGACAAACTGGTACAACTTCGATACAGAATACCGTGATAGCAACTTAAGCTGGTGGGAAGATGCTGTTATAACAGAAGAAAACTTTGCTGTTATGGAAGAACTTGGCGCAAGAGAAAACTTTGATTTATGGAATAACCTTGGTGTTGCTTATGATTTAGAAGGTCTGATTACTGGTGTTATCACACCATCTCAGTTCCAGGAAACATATAAACAACTTTACCAGGATGCATTAGACGCTTTCTTTAAATAATGAAAGTGATAGAGTAAATTAAGAATTAGGGATACCAGGTTCGGGACCCTTGCCTGAACCTGGAAAACCTTATAAAGTCTGGTTTTGAAACAATTGACAGGATTTTTTGTGGGGATTATAGTTAAAAGGATGTGTTGTGTTGGAAGATTTCTTTAAATGGGATGGCTTGCTTTTCAGAATAACGAACTTCATATGGGATGTCTTATTCATTGGGATTCTCTGGCTACTTTTTTCCCTGCCAATTATTACCATTGGTGCTTCAACAACTGCAGCCTACTATGCAACCATGAAAACAGCACGCAAAAGATATGGATATGCTGGAAAAGAGTTTGTTGCTTCCTTTCGAAAAAATCTGAAGCCAGGTATTTTACTGGGTGTATTTTTTTATGGAGTAACTGGAGCTTTCGCTTATCTTTTTCTAAATGGATTTCCAACAGACAAGTCAGCAAATCAGCTGTACTCTACGCTCCTTGGCTGTGGAATTCTTTTTCTTACAGGGTTTGGCGTATATTTGTTCCCAAATCTTTCAAGGTTTCAGATGAATATAGCAACACTTATAAAGTTATCGATTTTTATGGAATTTCGATATTTAATTAGAACAATCCTTTCCATTTTTTTGTGGATGTTGTTTGTAGTTATGATAATGTATATGCCCTGGATGATTTTTCTTTCGGGTTTTGTGTTTTATGTATTAAGCTACCTGATTGAGCCGGCGATTAAAAACAGTATGCCGAAACCAGAAGAAGGTAGTAAAGAAGCAGATATTTGGTATTATAAATAAATTTGTTCGAGGTGATTCCCATGTTAAAAACGGTGACAATGAAAGATATAGCAATGAAACTTGGAGTAAGTACAGTAACGGTATCCAAGGCTCTGACTGATAAAGAAGGCGTTGGCGATGAACTGAGAGCAACTATCAAAGAAATGGCAAAGCAGATGGGATATCGTTATACCATCGGTGCAAAAGCCCAAAAAACAGGGAAAAGTTATAATATAGGGATTATTTTGGAGTCTCATTATGTGGATTTCCAAAATGATGCTTTCTATATGAAAATGTATCAAAATATTATTAAGATTCTGGCTAAAAGTAATTATTCCGGGATTATGGAATTAATCACACAGGAAATGATGAAAGAAGCGATTATGCCAAATATCTTAGTAGAAAATAAGGTAGATGGAATCATCGTTTTAGGCCAAATTAAAAGTGAATATCTAAAAATGGTAAGAGATAGTGAAATTCCCATCGTTTATCTGGATTTCTATGATCGACAGATGGAAGTAGATTCCATTATAACGGACAGTGTATATGGAACCTATATGTTAACCAATTATATTGTTTCCAATGGTCATTCCAAAATTGCATTTGTTGGAAGCATTCATGCAACAGCCAGTATTTTAGATCGATTTTTAGGATATTACCGTTCTCTTCTTGTGAACAACATTCCTTTTCGTGAGGATTATGTGATTTCAGACCGAGGGGATGATGGATTGTTTATTGAACTAGATTTACCAGAGGATATGCCTACCGCATTTGTTTGCAATTGTGATGAACTGGCATATATTCTTATGGAAAAACTAAAAGCAAAGGGGTATCGTATCCCTGAAGATATTTCGGTAGTTGGATTTGATAATTATACCTTTGCCGGGTATTCCAGTCCAAGGCTGACAACAGTTGAAGTTAATGTGGAAGCTATGGCACAGACCGCGGTGGAAACTTTAATAAAAAGAATTCTGGGTGAAAAATATATCCAGGGTAGAAGAGTCATTAGTGGAAATCTGATCATTCGTGATTCGGTGGCAGATATTTCCAAACATCAATAAACTTCTGAATGATAGTTTGTATAGGAAAAGGAGATTGTAATGAGCGAAATTAAAATGATTGCTCCTGCTGTAAAAAATGTACCATGGCAGGAAAAACCTGAAGGAATAAAGGGAGCTCCAATTTGGAGATATTCTGAAAACCCTATTATTGGAAGAAATCCAATTGAAGGAGTTGCTAGAATTTTTAACAGTGCTGTTATGCCTTATGGAGATGAATTTATTGGAGTTTTCCGTGGAGAACAAACCAATGGTGTTCCTTATATTTATATGGGAAGAAGTAAAGATGCCATTCATTGGGACTTTGATAAAGAAAAAATCCCTTTTGTAGACGAAAATGGAAATTCTTTTATGCCAGTTTATGCATATGACCCAAGACTTGTGAAAGTTGAAGATGTTTACTATATTATCTGGTGTCAGGATTTTTATGGTGCTGCTATTGGTATGGCAAAAACAACCGATTTTAAAACCTTTACAAGAATTGAAAATCCATTTTTACCTTATAACAGAAACGCAGTGCTTTTCCCAAGAAAAGTAAATGGTAATTTCTTGTTATTATCCCGTCCTTCCGATAGTGGACATACACCTTTTGGAGACATTTTTGTAAGTGAGAGTCCTGACCTTGTATATTGGGGAAAACACAGACATGTTATGGGACGTGGTAGCGCTTGGTGGGAATCCGTTAAAATCGGAGGTGGTGCAGCTCCAATTGAAACAAGTGAAGGATGGTTGTTGTTTTATCATGGGGTAAGTGGAACTTGTAATGGTATCGTATATTCAATCGGTGGAGCAATTCTTGATTTGGAAAATCCTTCTATTGTGAAGTATCGTTGCGAAACTTTCCTGCTTACACCAGAAGAGTGGTATGAAGAACGTGGATTTGTTCCAAATGTGTGCTTCCCATGTGCAACAATCCATGATCCTGAAAGTGGAAAAATTGCAGTTTACTATGGAGCGGCAGATAGCTATGTCGGACTTGCCTTTACAAAGTTTGATGAGATTGTTCAATATATCAAAGATCATAGCGTTGTTAATTCCAATGATACAGAGCTTGGTATAAGATAAAAAACAGGTTAGGAGGGAAAGGTATCTGCCAAATATCTATTTTGACAAACAAAATGTCAGAAAAGATTGATGTGATACCTTTTTTTTCATATAAAAATAGTAAAATTATGAGGGTTGACACTTGAAAGTTGTAATAAATGCTCAAAATGGAATTGTAAATAATGGAAATTCGTGTAAAATAGTATATATAATGAGAAAAGCCGTACAGGGTGAAAAAATAACTCTGGGATTTATTGGCGGATCCATTACACAAGGATGTTCATCCTCACTCCCTACCACCTGTTATGCATATCTTGTATATCAGTGGTGGATAAAAACCTTTCCCAAAGCAGAATTTGAATATGTAAATGCTGGAATCGGTGGAACCACATCTGAGTTTGCTTCGGCAAGAGTGGAAGCAGATTTGCTGTCTAAAAACCCTGACTTTGTTATGGTTGAATTTAGTGTCAACGATGAGAATACTGCACATTTTATGGAAACGTATGAAGGATTGATTCGACGTATCATAAAAGCAGATTCATCACCTGCCTCGATGATTCTCCACAACATCATGTATGATTCAGGGAAGAATGCGCAAGAAGCTCATATGGAAATCGGGAAACACTATCAGATTCCCTGTGTCAGTATTCGGGAAGCAGTTTATCCAGAAATTTTGAAAGAAAAGCTAAAGGCGGCTGATATTGCACCAGATAATCTACACCCAAATGATTTGGGGCATGAGATACTGGCTCAGGTTGTTTGTGCTTATTTGGAAAAATGTTATCAGGAGTTAGAGTCTGAAGTAATGTGTGTTGATAAGTTATCCCAAGTTTTGGCAGAACCTATTACGAAAAATAGATATGAAAGTTCTTTTCGTTATCAGAATGGAAATTGTAACCCAGTTCTTAATGGATTTGTTCCAGATCTGACCAAACAAACTGATATTAGGGAAATTTTTAAAAATGGCTGGTATGGGGAAGCGAGGGGAGCTTCCGTACAGTTTGAGACAGAAGCCAGATGCATTGCCTTGCAATATCGAAAAACAATACAAAAGCCTGCACCAATCGCTTTGGCTATTCTTGATTATGATGAAGAACATGCGATTTTATTAGATGCTAATTTTGAAGAAGACTGGGGCGACAGTCTTGCGCTTGTAACAATCTATGAAAGTGAAAGAAAAGATGCACATCATCTGGAGATTCGCATTATCGAAGATCATCCTGAGGATCAACTACCTTTTTATTTAACTTCTGTAATTTGTTCATAAGTAATTGTTTTTGGATTTCTGTTCAACAAGATATCAGCAGCAAAATTTTTTTTGAAGCAGCAAGTTGTTAATGTCTGCAGAGGAGGACGATATGGGTAAAGAGACAGTAGAAAAGGATTACGAGCAAGAAGTGGAGCAACAAGCTCATAGAATCGAAGGCTCTGAAAACGAAGAACAGGAAGTATCAATGGTGACTGAACAAACAGAAGAAGTTGTAAAAAAAGAAAAAAAATTGAAAAAAGAAAAACAAAGCAAAAAGTCTGAAAAAGTAAAAAAAGAGAAAACCAAAATCAATAAGGCTGAGCTGACTCAAAAAATCAAAGAAAATGGAGCAGTAAAAGTGTCGGCGAAGGTTGCTTCAAAGCTAAAGCATAAAACCAAGCAATTCTTAGAGGAAAATCTTGGAGATGCAGTGGAGACAGAGGACGCAACAGAGAACAAGAAAAAAGGATTTTCTATTTTTAGAATCCTAAGAATGGGTAAATTACAACGTACATTGACGGGTGCCTTTCTTTTGTTGGTTTTTTTGATTATGTTCCTGGGTATTTTTAGTTATCAGCAAGCATCCAAAGCTATTATGAAGAAGTATGAAAGTTCTGCGCAGAGTACCGTAGAAGCTATGTCACTTTATACCTTATCGGTTTGTAATGGTATTGCCTCAAAAACTTTAGAAATCGCAAATAACGATAATATGAAACTGTATTATGGTACCTATTGGAAAGAATCAGCATCTACTTCCTTCCAATACTATGATGCTTTTAAAACAGCATTGTCAACCATGAAAACTACAGTATCCTATGTATATAATTATTATGTAATTGCAGAAAATGGAAATATGCCAACCTCTCACTCTACTGCAATTCCAGAAGATATCTACGAAAAATTTATTACAGAAGGTTCCGGAGTAGAATTTGCAGCAGACAAAACCTTGCGTGGAAAATGGGTAGGACTTCACCCTGTATTAGATTCAGAAATTGGTATACGTAGCACAATGTATGGTATTTCTTATATCAAAACCTTTGTTCAGGGTAAAGGGTTTATTGTAGTAGACGTAAACTACGCAAGTGTGGATCAGATTTTAGAACAGCTTGCATGGGGAGAAGGCAGTGTTTCAGCGATTGTTACTTCAGATGGAAGATCTTCTACACCTTCAAAATATGAAAGTACATTTAAGGAAGACCCTTTCCAAAGTCAGGAAATTGTACAGCAATATTTTGCAGGAGAACTTGTGCTAGAAGAAGGCCAGGAAACACATAAATATGTTGATGTTGAAGGAGAAACCTATCTTTTAGTCTATAGCCCTGTTGGTGAGACTGGGATGTTACTTTGCAGTTTGATTCCAAAATCTCTAATATTAGCAGAGATGGCAAGCATCCGTAATATCACAATTATTATTGTTTTATTTTCAGCGATTATTGCCATGGTTATTGGAACAATTTTAGCAACTGGTATTTGCCGAGAAGTAATTCATATTTCATCTTCTTTGGAAAAAGTATCAGCGGGTAATTTTACAGTGAATTTTAAAACAAAAAGAAAAGATGAATTTAAAGATTTGAATAATTCTTTAAACTTTATGCTTTCCAGTGTACGTGATTTGATTGGAAATTTACAGGGCTTCGGTGATAATGTAATTGAAGCATCCCGTAATGTGTCAGAAGGAACGGATCATATTTTGGTATCTACCAAAGATATTAATCACGCCATTGAAGAAGTTGCACGTGGTGTTGTGAGTCAGGCTCAGGATACAGAAACAAGTCTTGATAAAATGCAGGTTCTTTCAGACCGTATTAGTCAGGTTCAGGATAATACAAATCAGATGAATCTGGTAGTAAATGGAGCTATCACCGCGGTAAATCAAGGTGAGGAAATGGTTTCTGAATTAAATGAACAATCAGAAGCTACCAGTGAAATTACAAAAGTTCTGGTTTATAATATTGCAGAAGTACAGGATCAGTCTAATAGCATTGGAAGTATTATTGAAACCATCAATAGCATTGCACAGCAGACCAACTTACTATCTTTAAATGCATCCATTGAAGCAGCCAGAGCAGGGGAACATGGAAGAGGATTCTCTGTGGTTGCACAGGAAATTCGTAAATTAGCAGACCAGTCTATGGAAAGCGGAAAACAGATAAAAACAATTGTGGAAGCAATTCAAAAGACGGCACAGAATACAACAAAATCAGCAAAAGAAACTGAGCAGAACATGGTTTCTCAAGCAGATGTATTAAAGAAAACAACAGAAGTCTTCAAAAATATCAATGAATCCGTTTTACAACTCGTAGAAGGATTTAAAGAAATTGAATCTGATTTAAGATTAAGTAGTGAACAGAAGGATCAGGTTATGGATTCCGTTCGAAATATCGCCAGTGTTTCAGAAGAAACAGCTGCATCTGCAGAAGAAGTAACTGCAACGACTAATCAGCAGATGGAATCCATTGCTGTATTAACAGAAGAAGCAGAAAAACTTTTAAGAGAAGCAGAAAACCTGGAAGAATCCATGAAACGATTCATTATCAAGTAAATAAAAAAATAATGAAGGAATTTCAGGCACTTTTCTTTCGAAAAGTGCCTGAATTGGTTTGAACTATGTTTCGTAAAGATTTTGTATGGGGTGTTGCCAGTAGTGCATACCAAATAGAAGGAAGAGATCCTGAGGATGGCTGTGGAGCCTCCGTTTGGGATACATTTGCAAAAGAAGGAAGAATAAGTGATGGCTATGATGCCAGTGTAAGTTGTGATCATATGCATCGATATAAAGAAGATTTTGCTCTTATGAGATTACTAGGTGTCAAAGCCTATCGATTTTCCCTAAACTGGTCTAGAATACTTCCAGAAGGTACTGGGAAAGTGAATGAAAAGGCGATACAACTATATCGAGATATGATTTTAGAAATGAAAAAGAATGATATTGTGCCTTATATCACCATGTATCATTGGGATCTACCCCAAAAATTACAGGATATTGGTGGATGGCTGAATGAAAAAACCATCGATAGCTTTGCAGAGTATGCAGAAGTCGTTGCAAGAAATTTTTCGGATTTATGTGAGTTTTTTATCACCTTAAATGAACCGCAGTGTTTTGTTGGCTTGGGTTATTTGAGCGGTGTGCATGCACCAGGTTTAAAACTTCCCCTGAAAGATACCTTTCAGGTTGCTCATAATGCCTTAAAAGCCCATGGAAAAGCGGTATTGGCGCTACGTAAATATGCGCTTAGACCTATTCAAATAGGTTATGCACCAACCTGTGGTATGGCTTATCCAGAGACCCATAAACCTGAGGATGTAGAAGCAGCCAGAAAAGTACTGTTTTCCTTTTCAAATCCTATGGAGAACTGGACATGGAATGTTGCCTGGTTTTCGGATCCAGTATTTTTGGGAACATATCCCAAAGAAGGCTTGGAAAAATTTGCTGACTATTTACCAGAAATCACAGAGGAAGATATGAAATTGATATCACAGCCTTTGGATTTTATGGGTCAGAATATCTATAACGGATATATGATTCGAGCGAATGAACAGGGCGAACCTGAATTTGTGAAGCGAAAGATGGGGCATACAAAAACAGCTGCCAATTGGCCTGTTACACCAGATTGCTTCTATTGGGGAGTTCGCTTTTTATATGAACGTTATCATCATCCAATCTATATTACTGAGAATGGCATGAGTTGTCATGATGCAGTTTCTGCGGATGGAAAAGTCCACGATAGTAACCGCATAGACTTTTTAGATGCTTACCTATCAGCACTACAAAAAGCCAGTGAAGATGGAGCAGATGTGAGGGGGTATTTTCTGTGGACCTTCCTCGACAATTTTGAGTGGGATAAGGGATATCAGGAACGTTTTGGCCTTGTTTATGTTGACTTTACTACCCAGAAAAGAATTGCAAAAGATTCAGCATTCTGGTATCAGAACGTGATGGAAACCAATGGGTCTTCCCTGTCAGTGAATCAGACTGCAAAAGAAATTCTATTTTTAAAACCAGTATTTAAACAAATGGTTTGGGGAGGGAATCAACTGAAAACACAATTTCAGTATGAGATTCCTGCAGACAATACCGGTGAATGTTGGGCAGTTAGTGCTCATAAAAATGGAGATTGTGAAATTGCAGAAGGAATTTTTCAAGGAAAAAGTCTTTCATGGCTATTCAAACATCAACCTGCATTATTTGGTAATGTTGACTTAGAGCAGTTTCCACTTTTAGTTAAAATTATTGACGCGAAGGATGATTTAAGTATCCAGGTTCATCCAGACGATACCTATGCAAAGGAGTTTGAACAAGGATCACTTGGAAAAACGGAATGCTGGTATATCTTGGACTGCCCGGATGATGCCACTTTGGTAATGGGACATCATGCAAAAAACAAGGAAGAACTAAAGAAAATGATTGAAGATGGAAGCTGGACTGACTTGATTCAGGAAGTCGCTGTGAAAAAAGGTGACTTTTTGCAAATCAATCCAGGTACTGTCCATGCAATCAAAGGGGGATCTTTGATCTTAGAAACCCAACAAAGTAGCGATGTAACCTATCGTGTATATGATTATAATCGTCTCAGCGATGGGAAATTACGAGAACTTCATATTGAGAAAAGCCTGGATGTGATTGAAGTTCCAGCAAAGAAACCAGAAGAGTTTATTCAAAATGCATCTGTTACAAAACCAAACACCTGGCAATCGTTGATTTCCTGTGATTATTATAAGGTTTGGAAACTGCAATTAGATGGAACCATGGAATTTAGCCAAGAGGAACCATTTTTCATTTGCAGCGTTATAGAGGGTGATGGGCTTATAAACGGAAGGTATATCAAAAAAGGAGATCATTTTATTTTGCCTCATAACTTTGGCAAGGTTAGCTTGCAAGGGAAGATGGAACTGATTGGCTCCAGTATATAAAGTCTAAGCCAGTTGTTTTTTGAAAATCCCACGAAAGATGGTACGAACCAATGGTCCAGCAACTACAATTTGAAAGAAAAGAGCCATGGGAAAATTAAGAACAGTGGTTTCCAGCCATAAAGCTACCAGCTCACTGCCTGGATTTTTAAATAGTAGGGTTGCAATCATGCTCATCAAAGGACACATCAGAATAACAGTTATGGTTGATATTCTCCTTTTTCTTCATACAAGTGTTGTTCGTTTGTCACTTTATTAAAGTAAAGTGTATCGTTTCCAATTAAGACCTTTGTATTTTCTATAAAATTATAACTTACACAGTCTATCATAAGATAAAGGATTGTGTAAGTTATTTTTTTAAAAATTATATGGAAGTTTACTCGCGAAAACCTCGACCTACGATTTCACTTGTGTTGGTTATTAAAACAAATGCATTGGGTTCTTTTGTTTTTACAAATTTTTTAAGATAGACAGCCTGATGGCGATTCATAACGGTGAAGATAATTTTTCGATCTGATTCTGTGAAAGCACCGGTAGCATCCGCTATGGTAGCACTTCGATGCATTTCATGTATGATGAAGTCGCAGATTGGTTTTGGATTTTCACAGATGATGGTAAAGTATTTATTCAGATTTAGATTTTCTATTACGGTATCCACAAGGGTGGACTTCATAAAAAGACCTAAAATAGAAAACAAACCAGTTTCAATTCCAAAGACAGGAAAGGTTAGTAAAGTAAGAGCCAGGTCGGTAACCAAAAGAGAATTTCCGATATTAAGACTGGTATATTTACGTAGCAACATGGCAATTACGTCCGTACCCCCTGTGGAACCTCCGATATTAAACAAAATAGCAGCACCAACAGCTGGAAGTAAAACAGCAAAGGCTAATTCCAAAAAAGGCTGGTTGGTCAGGGGTTGTTTCATTGGAACGAGAACTTCTAAAATCTGTAGGGAAAAAGAAAGTAACAGACTTCCATAAACCGTTTTGTTTCCAAATTTTCTGCCTAAAAAAAGATAACCAATGATGAGTAAAATGGTATTTACAATCAAAACCAAGGTTCCTGAGGAGATCGAACCTCCTGACAGACGACTTAATATAATGGCAAGACCTGTGACTCCACCAATTGAAAAATGGTTGGGGAACTTGAAAAAATAGACTCCAATTACAACCAGCATAATTCCGAAGGTAATCAGAGAATACTCTTTTAATAAAGTAATGATTTTATTTTTCTTATTCAACGAAAGTGCCTCCCATTAATTAAAAAAGGTAAAGTATGTTAGAACACAAATACCCAAAGCAATGCGATACCAGCCAAAAATTTTAAAATCATGTTTTCTGATATAGCCCATTAAAAAACGGATAACTAAGATGGACACTCCAAAGGCTACAATACAACCAACCAATAAAATTGCAGCTTCCGTGGAAGTAAAGTGAAAACCAAACTTTAAAAGCTTTAAAAGACTTGCCCCAAACATAACAGGAATGGCAAGTATA
>CANRGO010000013.1 GCA_947630125.1 uncultured Lachnospiraceae bacterium
TACGTGAGTTGAAAGAAATGGGAATCGAAACAGTAGTCTCGGCTTGGCCTACCATCGATGAACGGAGTGAAAATTATGGTGAAATGGCTGATAAAGGTTATTTGGTTCAGGCAGACCGGGGAAATTCTAATCACATGACTTGGATGGGAAATACCGTTTTTTACGATGCAACACATCCTGGTGCACAAAAATTTGTCTGGGATAAATGCAAACAAAATTACTATGAAAAAGGAATTCGTTGTTTCTGGTTGGATGAAGCAGAACCAGAATATGGCCCTTATGATTTTGATAATTATCGTTATTATAGTGGTACGGCGTTGCAATGTACCAACACCTATCCGGTTGGCTATGCCAAAGGATTTTATGACGGCTTAAAAGAAGCAGGAGAAACAGAAATCTTAAGTCTGGTTCGTTGTGCCTGGGCTGGAAGTCAGAAGTATGGTGCCCTAACCTGGTCTGGAGATATTTATTCTTCCTTCCGCTCCATGAGAGAACAGTTACAGGCTGGTCTGAATATGAGTATGGCAGGGATCCCCTGGTGGACCTCAGATATTGGTGGATTTTTAGGTGGAGATATAAAAGACGATGGATTTAAAGAATTATTAGTACGTTGGTTTGCCTGGGGTGCATTTTGTCCTGTTTTCCGTATGCATGGGGAACGCTCACCATGGCATGAAAGAGAACATGAATTCATTGATAATGTACGTCAGCTCACATCAGGACAGGATAATGAAGTCTGGAGTTTTGGTGATGACAATTATGATATTTTAAAGGAATATTTATTTATCCGTGAAAGACTTCGTCCTTATGTAAGAAGTCTCATGAAGGAAGCCAGTGAAAAAGGTGCACCAGTAATGCGACCATTATTTTATGATTTTCCAGATGATAAAAAATGCTGGGAGATAGAAGATGCTTATATGTTTGGACCAGATTTACTGGTAGCACCAGTTATGGAAGCAGGAGTTACCACAAGAGAGGTTTATTTACCTGTAGGTACAGACTGGGTAGAAGCCTATACTGGTAAAATCTATACCGGCGGAAGCCAGGTTTTGGCAGAAGCACCACTTGCAATTATTCCAGTGTTTACAAGAGCAGGCAGCTCTTATCAAATTTATATCAATTCATAGCAACTTGATAAACCCAATAAAAGGCGATTGACTGCAAAAAGTCAGTTGCCTTTTTCTTAGATTTATTACTCTGTTCTTGAGACTTATGTCTCATCTTTAAAAAAACCAGAATTGCTTCTTTCTCTTCTGTTTCAGATAGGTTATAATAGTTTTAGTTAGTTAAAATGTATAATTATTAAGATGTTCCAAAGATTTATTCGTATTCAATGCATAAAATAATAGATGTAAAAAAACTTGATTTGTATGGGGTTAGCGGGATGAAAAGACAGAAAAAGTTGGAAGAAAGCATCATAAAATCAGAGTACTTTCAAATCATTACAGGACTGGTATCGGATATTATTTTTGAATATCAAATTGCCTCTGATAAAATGATAATTATGGAAAAAGATGCGGAGCTATTTAAGAATCCTGTGGGGTATGAGAATTTTACGTTTTGGGCAATGGATTTTATCCATGAAGAAGATATTTATGCCTTTCATAATTTTTTATTTGATATGAAGTCTGGTTTAGATGAAATCACAGCAGAATTTCGATGGAAAGTTCAAGAACATCAATATAAGTGGTTTTCGATACAGGCTAGAACCTTGCGCTCTGAACATGGAGAGCCCAGTTGTGTGGTTGGAAAAATTGATAAACAACTGCTGTTAGAGGTACCTGTACCAAGTTATAACAAGAATCAACAGGATGGGCTCACAAGACTCTTAAATAAATCTTATTTTAAAAATAGTTTGGATGTATATCTGGAAAAATATGCGAAAAAGCCTGGTGCTTTTTATTTAATCGGATTGGACGATTTTTCATGGATTAATGAAACCATGGGGAATCTCTTTGGTGATGAAGTCCTAGTACATGTAGCCAAAACAATAAAAAACACCTGTTATAATAGCGATTTTTCTGGTCGTGCAGGTGGAGATCTTTTTGTTGTTTATTTAAACGATTTGGTAGATGAAGAACAGATTTTGCAAAAAGCAGAAAAGATTCTGAGCAATTTACGAGAAGTTTATACAGGTGAAAAGAGGAAAGAGGGAATTCGGGCAAGTATTGGAATCAGTAGGTATCCAATGAACGGAATAAGCTTTGAGGAGTTGTTTGAGTCTGCTGAGAAAGCCTTTGATTCTGTAAAAAAAAGTTCAAAAAATTCGATTTGTTTATTTTCGGATTCTATGACTTTAGGACAATGTGAAAAACAAAAAACCTATATGCCGGGATACACAACTTTTGAAAAAGATCGAGAGATTGAATTTCAGGACTTTGGCTATGAATTGACGGATTTTGCTTTTGAATTAATGGAAGAGAGTAAAGATGTAGATAGTGTAGTGCAGTTATTACTGATTAAGGTTGCAGATTTCTACGGACTGTCTGGAATACGAATTAAAGTTCTTACGGAAGGAATTCGTTCACTGAATTATACGTATGAGTATATCCGAGATTCGGATAAAGATAAGCTGGAGCAAAAACTTCACCAGGTTGAAGGTTATCCCGAATACAACTGGCTTGTGCAACAGCAACATTTTCAAGATTCGGTATATTTATTTTTGAAACATCAGGATGAAGCAGATGAGAGTATGCTGTATTTACAAAATGAAAGCAGATATTATCATTCATTTGTCCAAATTCCGCTTTTTATGAATAAGCAGATTACGGGTTATATTGATTTTATTGATATTCATGGGAAACGAAATTGGACTAAAAAAGATTTACATACTCTGAAAATCTTCAGCAAAATTATTGCATCCTATTTGCTTAACATGAAGGCATATAACGCGGCGAAAATTTCTGTACTTCAAATGAATGAGACTGATTTTTTGACGGGTTTATATAAGTATGACAAGTTTACCCAGATTGTACAACAGTATCTGGATGGGCATAAAGCAAACAAGATTGCTATTATTTATTCGGACATCAGACATTTTAAATATATTAATGAAACCTATGGGTATCATGTCGGTGACCAGATGCTGAAGGATTTTTGTAATTACATTATGAAAATCAACTACAATCTAATTGGAATGGCACGGGTGTATTCTGACAACATAATTGCAGCCGTTTATTTAAAAGACTCTATGGATAAAGAAACCTTAAGAATTACCATAGAAGAGTTTAATCATCAAATGGAAAATGATTTACAAAGACTTTATTTTGACAATAAGCTTTCCATTTGTACGGGAATTTACGTGATGGAAGATATGGCCATGGAACTTGAAATGGCAATCTCGAATGCAAACATAGCGAGAAAACAAGCAAAAAAATCCGAAAAAATAGGAACAGTGCTCTTTGATGAAAGTTACAATGAGAGTCTTAGAAAAAAATTAGAATTGATATCAGAATTCCCAAAAGCACTTAGAAATAAAGAACTGGAAATCTACTATCAACCCAAAATTCAGTGCGAATCTAACGAAATAGCAGGTGCAGAAGCTTTGATTCGCTGGTTACGAGATGGAAAGCCCTATGTCTATCCAGATCAGTTTATTCCAGCATTGGAAGAAAATGGGATGATTGTTGATTTAGACTATTATGTATATCGTGAAGTTTTTTCTTATTTATCGGAACGAATAAGGGCTAAAAAAATAGTAGTGCCCATTTCTATGAATGTATCCAGAATTCATTTGGAAAATGAGAAGCTCCTTACATACATTAAAATGCTTTTTGAACAATATCAAATTCCTGCAGATCTCATTGAGTTTGAATTAACAGAAAGTATCTATATAGAAAATAGTGATATGGTACTTCCTTTTATAGAACAGCTTCATGATATGGGTGTAAAGGTATCTATGGATGATTTTGGAAGTGGTTATTCTTCGCTTAGTCTGATAAGCAAACTTCCTATTGATATCATCAAATTGGATAAAGTGTTTTTGAAGAATATGCCTTTAGATGAAAAAGATGAAATACTAATTTCCAGTATTGTAGAAATGGCTAGAAAGCTTCACATGTCCGTGGTGTGTGAAGGAGTTGAACATCAAGAACATAGTTTGTTTTTATGTCGAATAGGCTGTGATTTTTTACAAGGATATTATTTTTCCAGACCCATCCCAGTTAGCGAATTTGAACAATATTTGATGAATTATGAATTAATATCAGGAGCAGCGATAAGAAGTAAATAGAAATAAAAAAATAAATAGAAATAAAAAATATATAGAAATAAAAAATGCAGCCATGGGGGGGCTGCATTTTTTGGGGGAGGATTTTCATTCACGTTCAAATTTTTCAAAGATTGAAAATTCTAGATGAATATGAAAAAGTTATCTATCGAAATTTCGTTGTTGTCTTTTGTATATGTTTATTATAGGCATTAAATGTGAGGAAAGAATGTCTATATTGTAAGTATTTTGTGAATAAATTAAAAAAAATAAATAAATTTTATAAAGAAATTAAATTAGATGGCGTCCCAGGTAAGGAATTTTTCGAAATAGAAAACCAGCCAGTAAACTTAACCCAAAAACAAGAATGCTTAGCAAAGGAATGGAAAGCATGATTGGGAATGAATTTACATCCAAATGAAAATCAGCGGAAAGATGTTCTATAAAGAAAGGATGCAATAGATAAACTCCCAACGTTAAGGAAGATAAGGTCTTTAACTGCTTATTTTTCGAGGTTATGAATCGTTGTACTCTTTCGGTTTGTGTCATGTTTTTTACAAATAAAAAAACACAAATAGAGGAAGCAAGGATGGCTATTGTAAAATTATCATACAGACTGGCATTTGGATATCCCAAAAAGCGACTGATTCGCTCCGTTGCATAACCATTAAAGAGTGAAAGCATTAAATATCCAACACCAAACATCCAAAATGGGATTGATGTTTTGCATTCCTTTAAATAGTATCCAAGAAAGAAGTAAAAAACAAATTCAAGAAAAACTACCCAGCTTGGTGTTTTTAATAGAAACTCATTGCCTAAGAAATAGGGTAGTAATAACCAGACACTTTTACATACACTCCAAAGAAAACCAACAAGTAAAAGGCCATGATATAACCTTTTCTTCTCCACAATTTTTCTAAGAATCGGAACAATCAAATAAACTCCAAGCAAAAAAGGCAAAAACCATAAATGATATTTAAAGTTAAACCAAATAAACCAGGGGGACGGTTCTTGTGGTATATCAAAGCCGAACGTATCAAAGATATAAAACAGTTCCCAAAAAACATAAATAATCATTATGCGAAAACAATTGATAAGATAAAAATTCTTCAGGTTCAGATTTTTACGAGATAGAAACAGACTTCCACTCAGGATAATAAAAAGAGGTACACCAACCCGTGACAAACTATCTGCATAATTCATAATAATCCAATTAAAACTAAGATGAGAAGTACCATACCAACAAAATGAGGAAATGTGAATGGATACGACTAAAAATGCAGCTATAATTCTTAAAACATCAAGATAAACAATATGCTTTTGTGCTTGAGTTTCCATAGGAAAGGTCTCCTTTATGCTGGGATTTAAATAAAATGAAAGGGAAGTATCGATTTCTCGAAACTTCCCATCATATCGTGCAGGAAAAGGGAGTCGAACCCTCAAGATATTGCTATCACACGGACCTGAACCGTGCGCGTCTGCCAATTCCGCCATCCCTGCAAGCAAAAATAATTTTATCTTTTTTTATGCAATATGTCAATGATTATTTTTACACTCAGAGATGATAGTATGGAAGAAAACTAGAAGTAACTGTCGTATAAATTTACAGCACTTTTTGATAATTCCTGTCCAGAAGAGGCAACTAAATGTGATGCTTTCGCGGATACAGAACTGGAGTAGGAATTAGCGCCGATAAATAAGTTCTTAAGGCTTGTCATATCCGATTTATGAAACGTTTCTTCATCAACTACAAGGGTATTATCAGCTTGTATGGTTACACCTGAACGACCGAGGAGATTGCTGTAGGAATTTGTTAATGTAGTAAGATTTAGAGTTTGTCGCAAAACAGTATCGGATTCGCTATCGCCGCCCTTTTTTATCATTTGATTATAATCTTCTACAAAAGAGGAGACTTGTTTGTAAAGTTTATCATAATCAGGCTCAGTTGTAGACAACTCTTCGCTAGATTTCTTTAAATCAGTTGCAGCTGTTTTAAGTGTGTTTAAATCTTTCAAAGAACTGGAGGTTTCGTCTTTTGTATCTGCATTATTTTTTGCATAATATGCTTTTGTAAGCTGACTGTAACTTCCGTTTTTTAAACTGGCATAGTCTTTTAGGCTGATTTGGTCAAAAATAGAATTCGTACCAAATTCATTGCTTTTTTTATTGGAAAGACTACCAAATAAAGAGTTGTAGTCAAAATTTAAATTAATAGCCATTGTCATAACCGCCTTTCTTAAATTTTAAGATCGTATCTATAAAAATACTATCGGCATTTTGTGTCAATCTCATTAGGTTTTGCTTGAAACAAGTGACATCGATTTTTTTGAAAATTTGACAAAAAAGTAATTGACTTTTTTGTCGTCAAATGATAGGATATTTTTTGCGGTGACGCGAATGCGGGAGTGCTGGAATTGGCAGACAGGCAAGACTAAGGATCTTGTTTCGGTTACGAAGTGAGGGTTCAAGTCCCTTCTCCCGCATATAAAAAGTTCTGATTTACTTCGTGTAGGTTGGGGCTTTTTTCTTGCCCTTTTTTAAAAATGAAGTCGTTTACGTATGGAATCACGGAGTCTTTGTCTACTTAAAATCGTGATCAAACTAATGATAATAATCATACAGATTGTCAGAACAATGGTTGACCAAATTAAACGAATACTTCCATGAAGAAAGATGCTAATAAATATTTCCAGTCCAACACAAAAAACTGCAATATGAATAAAGGTATATAAAGCTGTTGTTACAAATGAAACAGGAAAGCGTCTCATAAAATAAGTAAATACTTCCATTTGAATGGTAAATAGAACAACGATGGGAATCGCAAGCTCAAAGAACCAACGATCCTGATTTGTTACAAGACTAATTAAAAACAAATAGGAGCCCAGAGCAATTCCATCTAAAAGTACTGAAACATAGATTGGTAGCCTGCTATAAATAACAACTGGTATCATAAATATCCAGATACAGGCACAAACACCTATAATAAATAGCGACCATAGGGATTGATTAAATACCAAAATATTCAGCAGAGTACAGGTTGCACTGGTAGAAATCAAAACCACACTTAATAAAATAGCCAAATCTTTTCGCTTAACTTTTTCTACGGGAGCTTTTTCAGATGGAAAGGGAGCCGCCTTAATCAAATCAGGTCTTTTGCTTGGATCATAAACAGGCGTGTTGCACAAGGGACATTGCTTCAGATTTTCTTCTAGTTCCACTCCGCAGTGAACACAATAACTCATAGTAGTACCTCCAAACCGTTGTCACGGTTACTTTCTATTTTAACATGAATACCATCTTGAACCAGTTTACGGAAAAAATATCGTTCCACATCATTTTCAACGATGCTACTGGCAAAATTAATGGTAAGTGTATCTTCAAAACTTATAATAGCACAATTGGTTCTTGGTGAAAAAGGCTGACCCATATAAATATCAAATCGCTCTACAAAGGGTCGCATGCTTTCGGGGAGTTTTAATGCTCCCATATTGGTAAGCCCAGCAGAAGAATTACGATCTTGTACTTTCGTGTAAAACTGACGTACTGTAAAATCCTTAATAAACAAAGGAATAACACGAATAATAGGGTGGCGTTGGGTGGCTGCATTGGTGGTAATATCACCACGTAAAAATTTATCATTGATATAATAACGCATATAATGATGAACCTGAGCTATGATTTCATCAAAACTGTAATCCCCCAGTCTTGGATCAATAGAGGGATAAATCATGGTTATAAAATTCCGAAGTGATATGGAAGGAAAAAAGCGTCTTAGATTAATGGGCATGGCCAGTTTTACCGGTCGTAGTGTAAATACCTTATCATCTTCCTGCTTTTGTAATAGTGCGTAAAGCAAGACGGCATTTAAATATTCTGTTATGGTAGCATGATGTTTTTTAGCAACCGCCATAACTTCCTGAACAGACATAATTCCATCAATTACATTTAGGGTATAAAAAGGTTCCTTTGTTCCCCGAACACGATAAGCTTTTTCCTGGGGTCTTGGTGGCTTCACCTTGGAGTTTGCATAGCGCATATAGGAATCTTCTAATTCTCCCTTATCCGGTGTCTGGTGAATATCCAGTACCATTCCTTCATTCTGTATTGTATGCCCTAATAAACGTAGATATTCAGCAACAATTGTAAGCATGACACACATACCACCAGAACCGTCCCCCAGGCAATGATGTGCTTCCATGGAAATTCTATTTTGATAATAATAAAAACGAATCAGGTAGCCATGATTACTGCGAAAAGGCATAGGCATACAAAAGTTGCGGATATCCTTTTGGACAAAGGGTCCTGATGTATTATTTGGCTCCAGGTAACGCCAAAAAAGTCCTCGTTTAATAGAAACCTTATAGGTCGGAAACCTTGGAAGACCACGGTCTATAGCAGTTTGCAATATATCAGGTTTGATTTCTTCCTTAAGCAGAATCGACAAACGATAAACGCTTGAAAAATCTTTTCGCTGAAGGGTTGGATATACAATTGCCGAAAGGTCCAGCTTATACCAGGAGGGTCTTTCAGCTTTTCTTTTCAGTGTAAATTTCTGAATTGGTTTTTTCATTGTTTTCAGATTGATTCCCCTTTGTGTACTTTTTATAGTTTCATTATAGTCTGTTTCCTATTATATGGCAAGAAAGACGAGGCTTACTTTCAGACCTGGTATCTTCTTGTAGTAGTGTCTGAAATGTGTTAGAATCTCTGTAACTTAAGGGCTTTTCACCTCATAGGAGGAATTTATATGGCATTAATAGATATGAAGAATCAGAATCAGGGTATGTTAAATTTAATAAAAAAAGTACATAGTCTCGTGGAAAGCAAGGATCTTGAGAAACAAAGACAGTCAAAAGACAATGTTGGTTTGTTGTTTAGTAAGCAGAAAGAAATACTATTTCAAGATGTTCAGATTTGCGATATGCATGGAGAATGGGTTTCTGTAAATAAAGCACATATGAAAAAGCATGTTATTTTATATTGCCATGGTGGTGGCTATATGACCGGAAGCACTTTATATGCAAGAACAATTACCACAAAACTTGCAACAACAACGTCTATGGATGTGTTGTGTTTTGACTACAGACTTGCACCAGAAAATCCTTATCCTGCAGCTTTAGAAGACGCCTTAAAGGCATGGGATTACCTCATGTATCAAGGGTTTGGAGCAAGAGATATCATCGTGGTAGGAGATTCAGCAGGCGGAAACTTAGCTCTAGCTTTAACCTTAAAATTAAGAGAGCAAAATCGTCTACACCCCAGAGCGTTGGTTTTAATATCTCCCTGGACTGACATGACATTAAGCGGTAAAAGCCATGAAACAAAAGCAGAGGTAGATCCCATTTTAAATGCAGACTATATGCAGGAAAGTGTTGGCGGTTACGCCGCAGGACTTGACTTAGCGGATCCTTTTATCTCCCCGTTGTTTGCTGACTTTTCAAACTTTCCACCCACCTACATTCAGGTTGGTGATAACGAGATTCTTTATTCTGATTCTTTGCTTTTATATAAGAAAATGCAAAAAGATCAGGTGAACTGTAAGATTGATGTATACAAAGGGATGTGGCATGTGTTTCAAATGTCTCCATTTAAAACTGCAGTCGAAGCCATGGATAGTATCGCAGCATTTATTTTTCAAATGATAGAAAGTTAATCCTTTTATAAAAAGGAAAGAAGAGGGTTTTTTACATGAAATACTTATTCCAATTGGGAGTCATTGCAGGAATCTGTTTAATTGCAGAGTTACTCTATGCATTTTTACCCCTACCGATTCCAGCTAGTGTATATGGTATCGTACTATTATTTATATTGTTACAGTTTCGCATAATTAAACTTCGCCATGTGGAAGATGTGGCGGACTTCTTTTTGAAAATTCTACCCATATTATTTCTCGCACCCAGTGTGGGAATTATGGTTACTGTGGATAGTATTAAGGATAGTCTTTTAGCACTTGTTCTTATGATCGCAGTCTCAACCATTGTCACAATGGTTATTACGGGCTTGGTGTCACAGAAAATAATGCAGATAAGAAAGGGTAAAAAGAAACATGAATGATTTTTTAGCACAATTTACCTATTTTGGAATGGCCCTAAGTATTTTTGCATATTTTATAGGGTTCTATATACAAAAGAAATTTAGACACCCTTTATTAAATCCACTTTTAATCGCGATCATTTTGGTATGTGGGATTTTAGTTTTATTTCAGATTAACTATGAAACTTATAATAAAACAGCAAGCTACATTACCTATTTTTTAACTCCAGCGACTGTTTGTCTTGCAGTACCTTTATATCGACAGGTAGAAATCTTAAAAAGAAATTTTGTTGCGATTTTAGCTGGAATTTTTTGTGGTTGTATTGCACATTTAGCAGTTATAGCAGGTCTTGGGTATTTGCTTCAGGTGGATAAGGTGTTAATTTTATCCCTGTTATCTAAATCTGTAACAACACCAATTGCCCTTGGAATTACTGGAGAAATTGGTGGGATCGGTTCTGTTACCGTACTTGGTGTTATGATTGCAGGACTTATGGGAGCGATTCTTGGGCCTAAAATCCTTGGACTTTTTCGTGTGAAGCATCCAACTTCACAGGGACTTGCACTGGGAACGGGCTCTCATGCGGTAGGAACCAGTAAAGCTATAGAACTTGGAGAGATTCAAGCGGCAATGAGTTCTCTTGCCATTGTTGTGACCGGAATTTTGACGGTTATTTTAGTTCCTTTATACTTGCAATTAATCTCTTAAAAATAAAATGAAAAATAAAAAAGGTTTTTGTACCTTTTTACAGAATATTAAAGTAGGATGTTAGAGTTTGGGGTTTGTTGTTATGATACGGAGGGAAAAATGTCCATACGTGAAAATTTAGAAAAATGGGAAAAAGAATATTTAAGTCCCTATGCCTCATTAAGCATGAATTCAAAAGGAAGAGAGAAAGAAGAGGAGCCTTGTGATATTCGTCCGGTCTTTCAACGAGATCGTGACCGAATACTTCATAGTAAGGCTTTTCGCAGACTTAAGGATAAAACACAGGTTTTTTTAACGCCGGATGGTGACCATTATCGAACAAGATTAACACATACCTTGGAAGTGTCACAAAATGCCAGAACCATTGCAAAAGCACTACGTTTAAATGAAGATTTAGTAGAAGCCATCGCACTTGGGCATGATTTGGGGCACACACCATTTGGACATGCAGGAGAGAGAGCCCTTGATGAAGTATGTCCCTTTGGATTCAAACATAGTGATCAGAGTGTCAGAACTGTTGAAATTCTGGAAAAAGATGGACAGGGTCTGAATCTGACGTTTGAAGTTCGTGATGGTATACGAAATCATCAGACAGAAGGACAGCCTTCTACTTTAGAAGGAAAAATCGTACGATTTTCTGACAAAATCGCATATATTCATCATGATATGGATGATGCCATTCGTGGTGGAATCTTAAAAGACGAAGAAGTACCTTCTGACATAGGAGCTATTATTGGATACACAACAAGAGCAAGACTGGATCATTTTATTCATGATATTGTAACCACTAGTTTTGATAAAAATGACATTTTAATGTCTGAGGATGTTGCCTGGGCCATGAAAAAACTTCGTGCATTTATGTTTGAACGTGTCTACCAGAATAAAGAAGCAAAAAGTGAAGAAGGAAAAGCAGAAATGCTAATCAAAACCCTATATGAATATTATATGGATAATTTTAAACTTCTTCCCACAGAGTTTCAACAAATGAAAGAACAAGGGACACATCAGGAAATTCTGGTTTGTGATTACGTGGGAGCTATGACGGATCGTTTTGCCATCGCCAAGTATGAAGAAATCTATATTCCAAAATCCTGGCATTATTAGACATAACTAAGAAACTGAACAAGAAGGGATGGTTTGATTTACTATGGTTTATCCAGAAGAAATCGTGGAAGAGATTCGACAAAAAAGTGATATTGTAGATGTGATTTCCAGTTACGTAAAGATTCAAAAAAAAGGAAGCAGCCATTTTGGTCTCTGTCCTTTTCATAATGAAAAATCACCTTCTTTTTCTGTTTCACAAGTTAAGCAAATGTATTATTGCTTCGGCTGTGGAGTTGGGGGCAATGTATTCACATTTGTCATGCAGTATGAAAATTACACATTTCAGGAAGCGGTAAAGTTTCTGGCACAAAGGGCTGGAGTGGAACTACCTGAAATGGAATACAATGATGATATGAGAAAGAAAGAAAATAGAAGACAGCAGCTTCTCCAGGCAAATAAAGATGCTGCCACTTTTTATTTTTATCAATTAAGACAGGAACACGGAAAAATAGGATATGAGTATCTCAGGAAGCGAGAATTAAGTGAGGAAACCATTAAGAAGTTTGGTGTAGGTTATGCTCCTTTATCTTCCAATGGCTTAGTTGCTTTTTTGAGAAGCAAAGGTCATAGTGATGATTTGATTTTAGAAGCAGGCTTAGGCAGTCATGATGAACGACAGGGAATTTATGATAAATTCTACAATCGTGTCATGTTTCCGATTCAGGATATCAACCATCGCGTAATTGGATTTGGAGGACGCGTTCTGGGAGATGGCTCGCCTAAATACTTAAACACCATGGAAACCCCGGTGTTTGATAAAAGTCGTAACCTATATGGATTGAACTTTGCAAGGACTTCCAGAAAAAACAATGTGATTTTATGTGAAGGCTATATGGATGTGATTGCCTTGCACCAGGCAGGCTTTATTCAGGCAGTAGCAGCTCTTGGCACTTCATTTACACCAGGTCAGGCTAATCTGATTCGACGTTACAGTGAAGAAGTTCTGATATGTTTTGATAGTGATGAAGCCGGGAAAAAAGCAGCACTTAGGGCAATACAAATATTGAAAGAAGTGGAACTGAGTGCAAAAGTAATTCTGCTAAAACCCTACAAGGATCCAGATGAATTTATTAAAAATCTTGGAGAAAAAGCTTTTCAGGAACGAATAGATCATGCTGAAAACAGTTTTTTCTTTGAAATATCACTGCTTCAGGAAGCATACGATTTAAAGGATCCAGAAGATAAAACGAAGTTTCATAAAGAAATTGCGAAAAAGTTATGTGGTTTTACCGTGGATTTGGAGCGAGATAACTATCTGGAGGCGATTGCTGAAAAATATCAGATTGGTTTTGAAAATTTGAGAAAATTAGTTCAGGGCTATGCAGCTGCGACCGGTGGAGTTGCACCTGTAAACAGACCGAAATCAGGTATGTTATCCAAGAAAACCTCCGAGGAAATGGCAGAGGATGCAAAAAAGAGAAACCAGAGACTGCTTTTAACCTGGTTGTCAGAGGAACCACAACTCTATCATAGAATAAAAAAATATATAGGTTTTGAAGATTTTACAAATCCGCTTTATCAAAAAGTTGCAGAGAAACTATTTGAAGGAATAGAAGAATCTACGATACATCCGGCTGCAATTATTAGTATGTTTGCAGACGAAGGTGAACAAAAGGAAGTGGCGGCTTTATTTAATACAAAATTGGAAGATTTAGAAACCGATCAGGACAAGCAAAAAGCCTTTCATCATATTGTTATAAATGTGAAAACTGCAAGTTTTGAAGAGTCTTCTAGAAAACTAGGCAGTGATGTTATGGCATTAAACAAAGTTATCCAAGGGAAAAAAGCTTTGGAAGAATTACAGAAAACACAGATTTTAATAGATTAGATAAATGTTATATGAAATGGAAGGATGGACATTAAAATGGATGAAATGGCACAAGCAAAGTTTGATGAGAAATTAAAGGAGTTATTACTTTTTGCAAAGAAGAAGAAAAATGTTTTAGAATATCAGGAAATTGGTGATTTCTTTTCTGAAATTCAGTTGGAAGAAGACTCTTTTGAAAAAATTCTAGAAACACTTGAGCAAAATAGTGTGGATGTTCTTCGTATGACGGAAGATGATGAGGATGAAGAAATCATCCTAACAGAAGAAGATGATGTAGATGTTGAAAATATTGATCTTACGGTACCAGATGGAGTTAGCATAGAAGATCCTGTTCGTATGTATTTAAAAGAAATTGGAAAAGTACCACTTTTAACAGCAGACGAAGAAATAGATTTGGCGAAACGACTGGAAGTGGGAGATCAGGAAGCAAAGAAACGTCTTGCAGAAGCCAACCTACGTCTTGTTGTTAGTATTGCAAAACGCTATGTAGGCAGAGGAATGTTATTCTTGGATTTAATTCAGGAAGGAAATCTTGGTCTAATCAAAGCAGTAGAAAAATTTGACTATCGTAAAGGTTTTAAATTTTCAACCTATGCTACTTGGTGGATTAGACAGGCTATAACCAGAGCGATTGCAGATCAGGCAAGAACCATTCGTATTCCTGTTCATATGGTGGAAACCATCAATAAATTAATTCGTGTAAGCAGACAATTATTACAGGAACTTGGAAGAGAACCAGTTCCAGAAGAAATTGCAGCTGAGATGGGAATGCCAGTAGAACGTGTAAGAGAAATATTAAAAATATCTCAAGAGCCAGTATCTTTGGAAACACCAATTGGTGAAGAGGAAGATTCACATTTGGGAGATTTTATTCAAGATGATAATGTACCAGTTCCTGCAGATGCAGCAGCATTTACGCTGCTACGTGAGCAGTTGGTGGAGGTTCTTTCTACCCTTACAGATCGTGAGCAAAAAGTATTACGTCTTCGCTTTGGGCTGGATGATGGAAGAGCAAGAACACTGGAAGAAGTTGGTAAAGAGTTTAATGTTACAAGAGAAAGAATTCGTCAGATTGAAGCAAAAGCTTTACGTAAATTAAGACATCCAAGCAGAAGCCGCAAACTGAAAGATTATTTAGATTAAGATAAAGCGAGGATGCCATGGATTTATCAAAACGACTAGAGGCAGTCTGTAAACTTGTTACAAAAGGAAATTCTGTAGCAGATGTTGGGTGTGATCATGGTTATGTTTCTATCTATTTAATACAAAATCAGATAAGTCCTAAATGTTATGCCATGGATGTTCGAAAAGGCCCTTTATCCAAAGCAAAGGAAAATATAACAGCTTATCAGTTGGAAGATTGTATTGAAACCAGACTGTCGGACGGACTGGAAAAATTAGGAGAAATGGAAGCAGATACTCTGATTTTAGCAGGAATGGGTGGAAGACTCATGTTAAAAATTTTGGGAGATTATCCTAACATCTCGCTAAGACTAAAAGAATGGATTTTGCAACCACAATCTGAAATTGCATATGTTCGAGCTGTATTAAGAGATTGTGGCGCTCTTATTTTAGAAGAGGACATGATATTAGAGGATGGAAAATTCTATCCTATGATGAAGGTTAGCCCTCCTAATGTTGCAGCAAGTGACTTTGGATTGATATCAGAGCCTAAATTGAAAGACAGCGATTTATTTGGAGAACTACTATTAAAAAAGAAGCATCCTATATTAAAAATATTTGTTGAAAAAGAGATAAAAACCTACAAAAAAATTCTTGATCAGATCATGAATAATCGACAACAAGACTCTGAGCAAGTAGAAAGAAATAATAACAGGCAAAGAGAACTGGAACATTATCTAGAACAGTTAAAAAACGCCTGGAAGCAATTACAGGGAGGAACTGTATGAGATGCTGTGACATTATCAAACATTTGGAAAGTCTGTCACCCCTTTCCATGGCTTGTGACTGGGACAATGTAGGACTTCTTGCGGGAAGAAGCGATAAGGAAGTAAAAACAGTATATCTGGCATTGGATGCAACAGAGGAAGTGATACGAGATGCTATTTTGTATCAGGCAGATATGCTGATTACTCATCATCCACTTATTTTTAAAGCTATAAAAAACATACATTCAGAGGATTATATTGGAAAAAGACTAATCGCACTTTTACAACATGATATTTCTTATTATGCCATGCATACAAATTTTGATGTGATGGGTATGTCCGATGCAGCGGCGGATGAACTTGGACTTAAGGACTGCAAAGTGCTGGAGATAACCTATGAGGATGAGATATCCAAAGAGGGAGAAGGACGATGTGGTAGTCTGCAAAGAATTATGGCCCTATCTGAACTGGCACATTATGTAAAAAATGTATTTCAAATCGATTCCGTTAAAGTATTCGGAAATCCAGAAATGAACATTGAAAAGGTTGCCATTGTTCCTGGAAGTGGTAAGGATTATATTGACTTATCCATTCAGGCTGGTGTAGACCTTTTAATAACAGGTGATATTGATCATCACAGTGGTATAGATGCCAATGAAAAGGGGCTTGCCATTATGGACGCGGGACATTATGGACTTGAGAAACTTTTTATACCTTATATGCAGGAATATTTTAGAAGAGAATTACCAGATTGTCAGGTTGTTTGTGCACCGATACAGAATCCATTTTGGGTGGTTTAAATAGAGCAGGATGAAGAGAGGATAGAAAGGGGATTGTTATGGAAAATATGATTCAGGTGAAAGTTCACCAAGCAGTAAAAAAGTATCCAACAGGAATTTATTTTGAAAAGATTGCCCAGGAGTATCAGAAACAATATGATAACACCATCGCTCTTGTAGTAAGTAACGGAAAAATCCGTGAACTTGGAAAACGAGTGTATAAGGATTGTGAAGTGAGTTTTTTAACCTTAAAAGATGATATCGGTCATAAAACTTACGAAAGAACAGCACTTTTTGTTTTGCTTAAAGCTATTTATGATGTTGTAGGAACAAAGAATATACAAAAAATAAAGGTTGAGTTTTCCATAGGAAAAAGTATTTATGTGAACGGAACTGGAAGTTTTCTTGTAGACCAAAATTTGGTAGATCAGGTAAAAGCAAGAATGCTGGAACTTGTTCATGCACATACACCAATCGAAAAGAACAACTATCCTACGGATGAAGCCATTGCGTTGTTCAAAAAGTACCATATGGAAGATAAAGAAATGCTTTTTCGCTTCCGCAGAAGTTCAACTATAAATGTTTACAGTATGGAAGATTACCATGATTATTTTTATGGATATATGCTTCCTAATGCTGGTTATGTGAAATATTTTGATTTGGAACTTTATGAAAATGGATTTGTGATAGATTTACCAAGCAAAGAAGATCCAATGAGCATTAGTCCATTTAAACCAAGGGCAAAGTTCTTTCAAACACTTTTGCAGGCAAACGAATGGGGAAATTCACTGGGAATTGATACGGTTGGTGATTTGAATCATCATATCTGCGAAGGAAATGCCAGTGACTTAATTCTTGTTCAAGAAGCTCTACAGGAGAGAAGAATTGGAGAAATTGCCAAAGCAATTGTTTCTAAAAAGGGAGTAAAATTTGTGATGATAGCGGGGCCTTCTTCTTCTGGGAAAACCACCTTCTCTCATAGACTTTCCATACAGTTAAAGACAATGGGCTTAAATCCACATCCAATTGCAGTGGATGATTATTTTGTAAATCGTGAATTAACTCCTAGAAATGAAAATGGGGATTATAATTTTGAATGTTTAGAAGCCATTGATGTGAAGCAGTTTAATGAAGATATGGTAGACTTATTAGAAGGCAAAACAGTGGAACTTCCTATTTTTAACTTTAAAACAGGATTACGTGAACCAAAAGGAAGAATAAAAAAATTAGCAGCTGATGATGTATTGGTTATTGAGGGTATTCACTGCCTGAATGATAAGATGTCAGAATCACTGCCTGTTGAAAGCAAGTTTAAAATCTATATCAGTGCGCTAACATCTCTGAATATAGACGAACATAATCGAATTCCGACAACGGATGTACGACTTTTAAGGAGAATGGTGAGAGATGCCAGAACCAGAGGTGCATCCGCGGAAAGAACCATAGAAATGTGGCCATCGGTTCGAAAAGGAGAAGAAGAAAATATATTCCCCTATCAGGAAAGCGCGGATGTAATGTTTAATTCTGCTTTAATTTATGAACTTGCTGTTATCAAACAATTTGCAGAACCTTTGCTATTTCGAATTAAATCAGAAGATGAAGGATATTTTGAAGCAAAGCGCCTTTTGAAGTTTTTGGAGTATTTTTTAGGCATCAGCAGTGAAGATTTACCAAAAAATTCCATTGTTCGTGAATTTGTAGGTGGCAGTTGCTTTCATGTGTGATATAATAGAAAAATATTTGGATAAGTAGAATAAATGATCGCGGCTTTTATTCGTAAAAGGCGAGGAAAGTCCGGGCTTCACAGGGCAGAATGCCGGATAACGTCCGGTGGAGGCGACTCCAAGGCTAGTGCAACAGAAATATACCGCCACTGATTGTGGTAAGGGTGGAAGGGTGGCTTAAGAGACCACCGCCTGTATGGTAACATACAGGGCATATGTAAACCCCATTCGAAGCAAGACCAAATGAAAGCCATAGGTTAGCCCGACCTGCTTTCAGGTGGGTCGCTTGAAATTACTGGCAACAGTAATTCTAGATAGATGATCATTCAAGACAGAACCCGGCTTATCGTTCTGCTTATCTAAAAATATTCTAAAAAAACCATAATCCCTTTGGGCTTTTATGGTTTTTTTAAATTGACTGTGATACAATACACGGGTGTGAGGTGGCTTATGAGAAAAAAAATAGTGAAACTCATCATATACAGTATTCTTATTTTTTTTATTGTAGATATAAATTCACTCACTAGCATGGGTTATGTGGCAACATCTAGGAATAGATTAATTCAAACAGTTACAGATTATGATGTCTTTCATGGAATGGTAAGCCTCGATTTGTTTCAGATTACAGATTTCTTGAAAGAACAAGATCTCAACATTCAGAAGGAGATAATCAAAAATTGCCTCGTCACCATAGCATATGATGACCATTATGGAACCGGTGTGATTTATCAAATTGAATACGATACAATTACAATTCTTACAGCAAAGCATGTAATTGATGTAAACAAAGAATGCAATGTTCTTCTGCCTAATGGATTGACGCAAAAAGCAAAGATACTTTATCTGTCTGAGAGTTTGGATATCGCTTTTCTACAAATAAAAATCCAGGCGAAAGATGAAACAGAATTAAAGCCTTATCTGCAACTTTATCAAGTGGGGTCAAACAATCCTACAGACCAAACGATGATTAATGCAGGAGATGAAATTCTGCAAGGTGGAGCGATTCTGCAGGGAGAAATGGAGGTATATACAGGTTATATACTAAATCCTAATCAGTATATTCCCGAGTTTGATATGGAATTAATAAATAACAATAGTTATTCAAAACCAGGCATGAGTGGTGGACCTTTATTTTTAAGCACAGGGGAGTTTATAGGTATGATTATAGCTGGATCTGATCAAAGTACTTTAAATATTGACAACAACAGAATTGCTATGGAATATGAAAAATGGAAAAATTCCATAGATTAAGAGAAAGGACGTAACAACAATGACAAAAATTGATATTATTTCTGGCTTTTTAGGAGCAGGAAAAACAACTCTGATTAAAAAATTATTAAAAGAAAGTTTAAAAGATGAAAAGGTTGTGCTGATAGAAAATGAGTTTGGTGAAATAGGAATTGATGGTGGCTTTCTAAAAGAAGCTGGTATCGATATAAAGGAAATGAACTCAGGGTGTATTTGTTGTACCTTAGTAGGAGATTTTGGGACTTCCTTAAATGAAGTATTGGAAACATATCATCCTGAGCGTATCATTATTGAACCATCAGGTGTTGGTAAATTATCAGATGTAATGAAAGCAGTGGAAAATCTTGAAACCAAAGAAGAGATTATGTTAAATAGTCGAGTGGCGGTAGTGGATGCTGGAAAGTGTAAACTTTACACCAAAAATTTTGGAGAATTTTTTATCAATCAGATTACATATGCTCAAACCATCATTTTAAGTAGAACCCAGTTGTTAAGCCAGGAAAAAGTGGAAAAAGCAATCGCCATTATACGCGAACATAATCCAAATGCTAAAATCATAACAACCCCATGGGAAGAATTAACAGGACAGCTAATCATGGAAGCAATCGAATCCTATGAAACCTTAGAAGAGCAGTTACTAAAAGAAGTTAAACATGAGCATGAACATCATGAAGGCTGCGGATGTGGCCATGATCATCATGAGCATGAACATCATCATGCAGATGAAGTGTTTGGTAGTTGGGGATTAGAAGGAGCTTTTCACTTCTCTAAGGAAGCAATCAAAGAAAAATTGACAGAATTAGAAGATGAGGAACAGTTTGGGATTGTGCTTAGAGCAAAAGGGATGGTACCATCTGAGGATGGAAGCTGGACCTATTTTGATTATGTGCCAGGTGAAATGGAAATCCGTCAGGGAAATCCTGATTATAGCTCAAAGATTTGTGTGATAGGTTCTATGTTAAATGAAGAGAACTTAAAACAATTATTTTCATAAAGAAGGGATAACAAATGAAACCAGTTTATATGATTAATGGGTTTTTAGAAAGTGGGAAATCAGAGTTTATCAATTATACGTTGTCACAACCTTATTTTCAGAGTAAAGGTCCTACCTTACTTCTTTTATGTGAAGAGGGAGACGTTGAATTTGAAGAGACTCTTTTAAAAAAGACAAACACCATTTTAATTCCGATTGAAAAAGAGGAGGATTTTAATCCCGCTTTTCTTTTGGAACTTGAATCGAAATTTAAACCAGAACGCATCATCGTAGAATATAATGGGATGTGGAATTTTAAAAACATGAAACTTCCATGGCACTGGTCTATCGAACAACAGATTACCACCATTGATGCATCAACCTTTACAACTTATTTTTCCAATATGCGCTCTTTGGTTGCGGAAATGATAAAAAAATCAGAGATGATTATTTTCAACCGTTGTGATGATGTGAAAGATCTGAGTAATTTAAAAAGAAATGTAAAAGCGATTAATCAAAAAGCAGAAATTATTTTTGAAGATAGCAATGGAGAAATCAATGCTATTATGGAAGAAGATCTGCCATATGATTTAAAGAAGGATATTATTGAGTTGGACGGAATGGCCTATGGTGTTTGGTATCTGGATATGTTAGAAAATTTACATCGTTATGTGGGTAAAACAGTTCGATTCAAAGCCTTAGTTGCGAAACCATCTAAAATCCCAGCTAGTTACTTTGTACCTGGGAGAATGGCAATGACATGTTGTGCTGATGATATGGTTTATTTGGGATTTGTCTGTAAATATGAAAAGACAGAGGATTTAAAAGAAAAAGATTGGGTTGAGTTAACGGCACAGATTCAAGAAGAATATTTTGCAGATTACAATGGAAATGGACCTGTTTTACATGCTGTTTCATTAGTAAAAACAAAAGAACCCAAGGAAAAAATTATAAATTTTGCATAATCGAAGAGGGGTATTATGAATACTTATAACGTTTGGCAATGGTTATTGTTCTTTTTTATCTATTGTTTTTTAGGTTGGATTATTGAATCAACGTATGTATCTTTGAAAAGTAAAAAAATAGTCAATCGAGGCTTTTTACGTGGACCTTATTTGCCACTCTATGGAAGCGGAGCGATTATGATGCTTGTGGTATCAGCTCCATTTTTAGAAAATGGTTTTTTTGTTTTTTTATCTGGAGTAGTAGGAGCAACGGTTTTAGAGTATGTTACGGGAGTTACCATGGAAGCTCTGTTTAAAGTGCGTTACTGGGACTATTCTGATGAAAAATTTAATTTTCAGGGACATGTTTGTTTAGGAACCAGTCTGGCATGGGGTGTGCTTACCGTGGCGATGACAGATTTGATTCATAAACCAGTGGAATATCTAGTCTTATCCATGCATGAATTATCTGTAAAATATATTGCAATCGCCATTTTCTTTGCGGTTTTTGTAGATTTTGCATTTGCTTTTAAAGCAGCTATTGATTTACGAGATTTACTTATTAAGATGGAGAAAGCAAAGAAGGAGTTTATCCTGATTCAAAAACGTTTGGATGTCATGATTGCAGTTTTGGATGATGTAAAAACTGATTTTATGGAAGGTATAGAAGATAAAGTACATTCCATCAAAGAGTTTGAATTATTGAACAGTCTGGAAGAGAAATTTGATAAATTAAAAGAAAAAATGCAACTTCCGGATGTATATCGAGAAAAACTGGATGGGTTAAAAGAAGAAGTAGCGGACTTGACAGATAAGTTTAAAAATCGAAAAGATCTTTTACTTTTAAAACAAAAAAAGGGACGTGCTTACAGAAAACAAGTTTTTCTAGGTAATCCAATGTTAAAATCAAGGAAATATAATGAAGCCCTAGAAGAATTAAAAAATTCTATAACGGATAAATTGTCCTTTAAAAAAACAGAACAGAAAGCAGATGACAAAGCGAATCAAGATACAGAATAAAAATAAGGCATGATTTTCCAATTGAAAATCATGCCATTTTTTTATGGGCGTTCTTCGTATTTTTCTTCGCAGTATTTACAACGATAAATTTCCTTTTTCTCATCGGTTAGGATGAAGATATTGGGTAGTTCCTGTTCAACGGAAGTGATACAGCGTGGATTCTTACAACGAATGATATTTTTTACTTCTTTTGGAAGTACTAAGTCTTTCTTTTCTACGATATTTCCATCTTTAATAATATTAACGGTAATATTATGATCGATAAAGGCTAAGATATCTAAAGAAACTTTGTCGATGTCACATTCTATTTTCAGGATATCTTTTTTCCCCATCTTACTACTTTTCGCATTTTTAATAATGGCTACTGTACAGTCTAATTTATCCAGCTGTAAGCTATCATAAATAGAAAGACTTTTTCCAGCAATAATATGATCCAGTACAATTCCTTCTTCTATTTTTCCTACATTTAACATTTATAAAACCTCCTTGCTGGTTTTATTAAGCAGTGTGTAAATCAAAGCCATACGTACATAAACACCATATTGAACCTGCTTAAAATATGCTGCACGTGGATCTTCATCCACTTCAACGGAAATCTCATTTACTCTGGGTAGCGGATGTAAGATTAACATGTCCTCTTTGGCTAATTTCATTTTTTCTTTGTTTAAAATGTAAAAGTCTTTGAGACGTACATAATCTTCTTCGTTAAAAAAACGTTCTTTTTGTACCCTGGTCATATATAGTAAATCAAGAGAGGGGAGAACATCATCCAGTTTAATTACTTCTTTATAGGGAATATTTTTTTCGCGAAGTAAATCAACCAGGTAATCAGGTATTTTTAATTCATCGGGAGAGATAAAAACAAACTGAATATTTGGATATCTCATAAGTGCATGAATCAAAGAGTGAACAGTTCTACCAAATTTTAAGTCACCGCATAAACCAATGGTAAAATTATCTAGTCTTCCTTTTAAAGAGCGAATGGTTAGTAAATCCGTTAATGTCTGTGTTGGATGTTGGTGACCGCCATCTCCCGCATTGATGACGGGAATGGAAGAAATACTGGAAGCTACCATTGGAGCACCTTCTTTGGGGTGCCGCATAGCACAGATATCAGCATAACTGGAAATGATTTGAATGGTGTCTGAAACGCTTTCTCCTTTAGAAGCTGAAGAGGAAGCAGCATCCGAAAATCCAATCACATTGCCTCCGAGTTTGAGCATGGCAGCTTCAAAACTTAATCTTGTTCGGGTACTTGGTTCGTAAAAACAAGTGGCAAGTATTTTCCTTTTACAGGAATCCTGATATTTTTCTGGATTTTGCTCCATATCAGTTGCCAGATCGAACAGTTCATTTAGTTCCTGGGGGCTAAAATCCAGGGGACTCATTAAATGTCTCATAGTTCATTCTCCTTTGTTTTCCTTAAAAAATCGAAGAGAAAATAAATTCTCTTCGATTCTGGTTTAAAATAATATGAAATTAAAAAATAAAATAGTAAATGCCTTGAAATTGGAGGAAAATAAAACAGAACTCTTATGATTATTCATATGGAATATAGATTGCATATTTGTATTATTCATGAGAGACCTCCCTTTTCAAAATTTACTTTTCCAATATGATAGCACAGGAAACCATAGGAATCAATCATAAATTGTAATGCTTTACATCTGCTTAAAATTTCATTATAATGAGAAAAAACGGAGGTAGTTAAAATGGAATATAAAGAAAGAAAACGGCTATTGTTTTTTGGACTTCCTTGGACATTCACAGTATATACGGTGAAAGAAGATCGATTAACCATTAACAAAGGGCTGCTTAAAGTATCTGAGAATGACTGCTATATGTATAAGATTCAGGATGTAGAACATACTGCCACCCTTTGGGAACGTATGCTGGGTTTGGGTACAGTTGTTTGTCACACTGGAGATACAACAGATCCAACACTAACCCTTGTTCATATTAAAAAATCAAAGGATATTAAGAATTTTATCCTTGATGCATCTGAAAAAGCAAGAATCAAACGTAGAACGTTGAATACGTTAGATATTGGAACTGGTTCTATGCAGGATGTTGATGACAGTGAGTTTTAAGATGTAATCTCTGTAACAGTAGGGACAGGTTTTTATAACCTGTCCCTTTTTTAAGAATATAGAATGTATGGTTGAGGTGATTATTGATGCAGGAACTATTAACGAAGAAACAGGCAGAAGAATATTTGGAACAGGTTCGTGGGTATGGAAGTAAAATGGGTTTAGATGCCATGAGAGATTTGTTAGCAAGATTACAGAATCCACAGTCCTCCCTTCGATTTATTCATATAGCAGGAACCAATGGAAAGGGTTCACAACTAGCATATCTTTCAAATATTTTAGCTAAGGCAGGATATAAAACAGGATGCTATGTTTCCCCAGTGGTTTTTGATGACAAGGAAAAAATCCAAATAAATGGTAAAAATATAACAAGACTTAACTTTCTTAAATTATTGACACGGATTAAAGCTGTAACGGATGAAATGCTGGCAGAAGGAGTAGCCAATCCTACCATATTTGAAGTGGAAACAGCCTTAAGTTTTCTGTATTTTAAACAGGAAAGCTGTGATTTGGTAGTATTAGAAACAGGTCTAGGCGGACTTTTAGATGCAACCAATGTAGTAGAGAATACTGAGCTTGCTGTTTTTACATCGATATCCATGGATCACATGGATTATTTGGGTGATACCTTACAAAAAATTACAAAAATCAAGTCAGGCATAATAAAAAACGGCTGTTATGTAATAACGCAAAACCAGAAACCAGAAGTTTTAGAGGTTTTAAAAAATGAGGCGGCTGAAAAAAACTGCCCATTTTTTCAGGCAGAGCTAAAGGAACTTAAAAAAGTTAAATATGGATTTGAAAAACAGTATTTTACATATGGAGAACTAGAACAATTAGAAATAAGACTTCCTGGAAAACATCAGGTTGAAAATGCACAACTGGCAGTAAAAACAATTCAGGCCTTAAGAGTAAAAGGTTTTCAAATTTCAGATGAAGCGATTCGGATAGGACTGAGGTCAACAAAATGGCCGGGCCGAATGGAAGTGATTGCAGAAAAACCGAAATTTATCATTGATGGAGCACACAATCAAGATGCAGCTGCCAGACTTGCAGAATCTATCCGTCTATATTTTAAAGGAAAACATATTATCTATATTATGGGAATTTTAAAGGATAAGGAGTATGAGAAGATTGTGCAGGAAACCTATGCCTATGCGGATCAAATCATAACCGTTACAACACCAAATTCAGAACGAACACTAAAGGCATATGATTTGGCTATGGTTGTAAAAGAGTATCATCCAAATGTAACGGTTGCAGATAGTCTGGAGGAAGCGATTGAGATGAGTTATCTATTATCCACCAGACAATCTGTCATTATTTGTTTTGGATCTTTAAGTTTTCTTGGAGAAGTTAAGAAAATTATGAAAAAAAGGAATTAGTTATTTTCTAAAGCAGCTTCCTCTGCACCCACAAATTCACTTACCTTAACAGGTCCATTTGTTGGAGTCTTGTAAACAGGTGTGCTTTCTTTATATTTGTTAAAATATACATAGTTAGAGGTAATGGAAATATTTTCATAAATACCATCAGCAATAACTTCCTCACCAGTCCCATCAATCCGTATTCTTTTTAAAGCAGGTTCGCTACTGGAACTTTTTTGAAAATAAACATAGGAGCCATAGACATTAAACATATCGATACGGTCGTTTGATAAAACCTGAATCGTATCTTCGGTTAAATGATAGCGACAAAGACGATAATTGGAGGAAATATCCATATAATAGATATAATCACCTTGTTTTATTGGATTCCATACATTTTGTTTCCATAGAACCTGTGTGCTGTCATTGGAAGAATCTAATCGATATAGATAATGATCTTTTTCGGTTCCATGGTAATAAAGATATCCATCAAAGCCACTGGCAGGAATTATGATTGTACTGGAAAGCTTTTGATTTTCATTACCATTTAAATCCATCTTATAAAGAGATGGTCCATCAGGGTCATCGTGATTTAAATAATAAACAGTATTATTAAGTACGATTAAATTACTAGATAAGCCCTGAAAAAGACAACTTTGGGAATTCCCTTTCAAGGTAGAACGATAGATTCCACTTACATTTAATACAAAACCAAGTCCACTACCACCACTGGCATTGGATTGATTATAGTATAAATGGTTGCCTGCTACATTGATATTTTTTACAGCACCTGATGTTATTTTCTTAAAATCTGTTTCATCAGGATTCATGGAATATAATGTTCCACCGTCATAGGCATTTGAGAAGTAAACCTTACTGGTATCTTCACAAAATAAACCTTGATTATATAAGTTGCCTGCTGTATTTCCAACAGTTCCAGCTGGATTTGTAGCAACCCTACTTCCATAGATGGAAAGGAAAGCAATGATTACAACGATAAGAGCAGCTGACAGCAGGATTAGAAAATGCAATACTTTTTTACTCATGAATTACCCTCCGATTTATTACAACACTAACTGTATTATAGCTTTTTTAACACAATATGAATAGCCTTTTACATATATTTCTTATGACTCTTACTTGCTAAGGTTGAGGAATTGGTATAAGATTACAAATAAGAAAAAACTTGGAAGGACGAAACAATGGATTTATTGGAAATTAGGGATCAAATTGATCAAATTGATGGAAAAATTGTAGAGTTATATGAAAAGAGGATGGAATTATCCAGACAGGTTGCAGAATTTAAAATTGCAACTGGGAAAAAAGTCTTTGATAAAGCAAGAGAGGAAGAAAAACTTGCAAAAGTGAAAGCCCTGACACATACAGAATTTAATTGTCATGGAATCGAAGAATTATTTGAACAGATTATGTCTATGAGCAGAAAGCTGCAATACCAGTTACTGGCAGAGAATGGGAGCCTTTCCAAGTTGCCATTTATTGGAGTAGATCAATTGGATATAGAAAAATCAAGGGTAGTGTTTCAAGGAGCAGATGGGGCTTATTCTCAGGCTGCCATGGAACAGTTTTTTGGTGACTCTATCCATAGCTTTCATGTTGATACCTTTCGCGAAGCCATGAGTGCCATCGACGAGGGAAGCGCCGATTTTGCAGTGCTACCAATTGAAAATTCAACAGCCGGTATTGTAAGTGAAATTTATGATCTTCTTGTAGAATTTGAAAATTATATCGTGGGTGAACAAATCATAAAAATAGAACATTGCCTTCTTGCAAATAAGGAAGCAACATTAGATACCATTGAGACTGTTTATTCTCATCCGCAGTCTCTTCTTCAAAGTTCCAAATATTTAAATCAACATAAGAACTGGCAACAGATTAGTATGCAAAATAATGCTTTTGCAGCCAAAAAAGTTGCACAGGAGATGGATGTTACACAGGCAGCCATTGCCAGTGAACATGCAGCAAAAATTTATGGATTACAGATTTTGGAAAGAGGAGTAAACCATGCGGAAAATAATTCCACAAGGTTTATCATTGTCACAAATCAGAAAATATTTAAAAAAGATGCTAAAAAAGTTAGCATTTGTTTTGAAGTGGCTCATGAAAGCGGATCCTTATATCATATGTTATCGCATTTTATTTATAACAACCTGAATATGAATAAAATTGAAAGCAGACCTTTATCAGAGAGAAACTGGGAATATCGCTTTTTTATAGATTTTGATGGAAACTTATCAGATAGTTCTGTGAAAAATGCGTTGCGTGGATTACGTGATGAAGCTCGCAATATGAAAATTCTTGGAAATTATTAGAATTCGTTTGGAAGGATGAGTGTAGAATTGAAGAATTTTTTGTTATATCGTGATTTAATTAAGCAAGAGAACTCTACCATAAATGAAATGAGTATTGTTTTGAATCATATGATACTTATTTCAGAACAGTATACAACTACCAATAGTAAGGAAACGGTGAAACCTGTCTTATTAGATGTTATGAGTCAATTGTTTGTTTTTGCAACAGAAAGAGGCTATCATGGAAATCTCTGGCATTGTTTTTTGGCAGATTATTTGGTTAATCATGAAAATTCTTTTAGCCTTTCCTGCGAGAGAAGAGGCAGTCATGGTGGAACTATAGAAGAAGCGGCACTTCATGATTTTCAGGAGTTCATGCATTTATATGCGCTTGACCTTTCTGTAATAGGTAGATTTTTAGATATTGATCATATGGATTTTATCTTATCTTATCAGGGAGAAGTTGGAAAAAGTAAAGTTTATAATACCCTGATTCAGGAAAGCATATATCAATTAGGAAAACAACTTTCTCTTGCAGGAACAAATCAAGAGTTTCTTCGCTTACTTTCCGATTTTTATAAACAGTATGGTGTTGGTAAGTTCGGTCTTCACAAAGCATTTCGATTGGAGCAAGACTCCATTGATCCAATTTTAAATATATCAAAAGTTACACTGGATGATTTGATTGGATATGAACAGGCTAAGAAAAAATTGCTAGATAATACGGAAGCCTTTGTACAATACAAAAAAGCAAATAACTGCTTATTATATGGAGATGCAGGAACTGGTAAGTCTTCTAGTATGAAAGCCATTGTGAATCAGTATTATGATCAGGGACTTCGGATTATTGAACTTTACAAACATCAGTTTCATCAGCTAAACCAAGTGATTAGCCAAATTAAAAATCGAAATTATCGCTTTATAATTTATATGGATGATTTGAGTTTTGAAGATTTTGAAATTGAATATAAGTATTTAAAAGCTGTTATTGAAGGTGGGCTTGAAAAAAAACCTGAGAACATCCTCATGTATGCAACCACTAACAGGAGACATCTTGTGCGAGAAAAGTTTAGTGACAAGGAAGAGAGAAGGGATGATTTACATCCATCCGATACAGTCTCTGAGAAATTGTCATTGGTTGCCAGATTTGGGGTAACAATCTTCTACTGTGCACCTGATAAAAAAGAATTTCAGGACATTGTGTTAAAACTTGCCAAAAGAAACCAAATACCTATTCCAGAGGATGAACTACTGCTTAGGGCAAATCAGTGGGAGATGAATCATGGTGGAAAAAGCGGTCGTACAGCACAGCAATTTATAGATTATTTGTCAGGTCAGATTTCATAAGTATAATTTAAGAAAGAGGTGTTATTCATGAAAACCTTTGCAGCGATTGATGTGGGCTCCTTTGAATTATCCATGAAAATATTTGAATTCACAAAGAAAAATCCAATGCGTGAGATTGATCACGTTCGTTATCGTATAGAACTTGGAAGTGATACATACGCAAAAGGGAAAATTGAGTATGAAAAAGTGGATGAACTTTGTCGAATTCTAAGAGAGTTCCGAAAGATTATGGATTCGTATAGGGTTACAGAGTATATGGCGTACGGAACTAGTGCAATTCGGGAAACAGAAAACACCTATATTATTTTAGACCAGATACGAATTCGAACTGGTTTTATTATCCATGTATTAAGTAATTCTGAGCAACGATTTTTGGACTATAAGTCCATTGCTTCCAAGGGAGAAACTTTTACAAAAATCATAGAAAAGGGAACTGCTATCGTGGATATTGGTGGTGGAAGCATCCAGCTTTCGCTTTTTGACAAGGATAGTCTTGTAACGACTCAAAATCTTCGACTGGGTGTCCTTCGTATGAGAGAACGCTTGAATGTGTTGCAACCTAAAATTGCACAGTATGAAAATCTTGTGGATGAAATGGTAAGTAATCAGCTGTCCATTTTTAAAAAGCTCTATATGAAAGATAGAGAAATCAAGCATATCATCATTGTAGATGATTATGTATCAATGATTTTGAATAAAAAGTTTCATCATCAACAATTAGAACATTGTTTTACCAGACAGGATTTCTTTGACTTTTTGTCTTCTTTTAAACATAAGAATCAGGAAGAAATTGCCAGAACTCTTGACATACCTGAAGAAAATACATCGCTCTTATTTTTATCAGCCATGTTAATCAAGCAACTTGTGAAAATTATGGATGTAGAACTTTTATGGGCACCTGGGGTTACTTTATGCGATGGTATCGCATATGAGTATGCAGAAAAAAACAAGTTCTATATACAAAATCATAATTTTGAACAGGATATAATTGCTTGTGCACAGAGTATTAGTAAGCGTTATATGGGTAGTAAAAGTAGGGGAGAAATTTTGACAAAAATATGTCTCACACTTTTTGACAGCATGAAAAAAATTCACGGTCTTAGCAAAAGAGAACGCCTGTTATTGCAAATTGCAGCGATTTTACATGATTGTGGAAAGTACATTAGTTTGGCAACAATGGCTGACTGCGGTTACCATATTATTATGTCTACTGAAATCATTGGTTTATCACATCTCGAGCGAGAAATGGTAGCAAATATTGTGAAGTATAATTATATAGACTTTGGTTACTATGAGGAAGTTGGAAAGTATGCATCCATTGACAAAGAGTCTTATTTGAAAATTGCGAAATTAACTGCACTTTTAAGAGTGGGAAGTGGTTTGGATCGTAGTCATAAACAAAAATTTGAAATGCTACAGGCACAACTCCAGGAGGACAAGCTGCTTATAACCACCGATAATGCGGAAGATATTACCCTGGAAAAAGGTCTTTTTGAATCGAAAGCACTCTTTTTTGAAGAAGTGTTTTCGATTCGCCCTGTAATAAAACAACGTAAGAAAATATAACGAATGGAAAGGAAGGGAATTTTCCATGGACAACAATAAATCCATTTCAGAAAAAGATGACTATATAAATCCAGAATATTATTTGAATCGGGAACTTAGCTGGTTAAAGTTTAATTATCGTGTATTAGGTGAGGCGAGAGACAAGCAAATTCCGTTATTTGAACGTTTGAAATTTTTAAGTATAACAGCCTCAAATTTAGATGAATTTTTTATGATACGAGTAGCTTCACTTAAAGACATGGTTCATGCAGGCTATAAGAAATTAGACCTTGCAGGTTTAAGTGTTGATGAACAATTAAAAGAAATAAGCCGGGAAACGAAGGAACTGGTAGCCCTACAATATTCTACTTTTAATCGTTCCTTATTACCTTTATTGAAAAAACAACAGATAAATCTGATTGTACGCCATGAATTGCTGAATAAAGAGCAGGAGGAATATGTAGATCGTTACTTTGAAGAAAACATCTATCCTGTTTTAACACCTATGGCGGTGGATTCTTCCAGACCTTTTCCCTTGATACGGAACAAAACATTAAATATCGGTGCTTTGGTTCAGAAAAAGGGGGAGAAAGAATTAGAATTTGCAACAGTACAGGTTCCTAGTGTTTTGGCTAGGCTGGTAAAGATACCAACAGAAGGTAATAAATTGCAGATTATTCTTCTGGAAGAAATAATTGAACGTAACATTCAGAGATTGTTTTTAAACTATGATATTGTATCTGCAAGCCCATTCCGAATTATGAGAAATGCCGATTTAACAATTGATGAAGATGAGGCAGAAGATTTGTTGAAAGAAATTGAAAAACAATTGAAAAAACGTCAATGGGGTGAAGCGATTCGTTTGGAAGTTGCAGAGGATATGGATCCAGGACTTTTGGAAATTATTCGTATGGAACTAGTCATCAGTAAGGAAGATATATACAAAGTGGATGGGCCATTAGATTTAACATTTCTAATGAAGCTCTATGGATTTGAAAATTATGAACATTTGAAAACCATGCCCTATCCTCCACAATTACATTCTGATTTTAAAGATGTAGATGATATCTTTTCTCTTATACGAAAAAAAGATGTGTTGTTACATCATCCTTACCACACCTTTACGCCTGTTGTGGATTTCATCAGACAAGCAGCAAAAGATAAGGATGTGCTGGCAATAAAGCAAACATTATATCGCGTTAGCGGAAATTCACCAATTATCCTAGCCTTGGCACAGGCGGCTGAAAATGGAAAACAGGTTACTGTTTTGGTTGAATTAAAAGCAAGATTTGATGAAGAAAATAATATCACATGGGCAAGAATGCTTGAAAAAGCAGGCTGCCATGTTATTTATGGACTTGTTGGACTGAAAACTCACTGTAAAATAACCCTGGTTGTTCGTAAAGAAGAGGATGGTATTCGTCGCTACGTACATTTGGGAACTGGTAATTACAACGATGCCACAGCCAAATTATACACAGACTTAGGTTTGTTTACTTCCAAGGAAGCCTTTGGAGAAGATGCAACCGCTGTTTTTAATATGTTGTCGGGTTATTCGGAACCTTTAAACTGGAATAAATTATCTCTAGCTCCACTATGGTTAAAGGATCGATTTTTATATTTTATTAACCGGGAAACAGAACATGCGAAAGCAAATCTTCCTGCCAGAATTATAGCTAAGATGAATTCACTCTGTGATCCAGATATTATTGTAGCCCTTTATAAGGCGTCACATGCAGGCGTTAAGATTGACTTGATCGTACGAGGCATCTGTACTTTGAAAACAGGAATTAAGGGTGTTAGCGATACCATTACGGTTCGTTCTATTATTGGTAACTTCTTAGAGCATTCCAGAGTTTTTTATTTTGAAAATGATGGAAAAAAAGAAATATATTTGGGAAGTGCGGATTGGATGCCTAGAAACCTTGAACGACGAGTAGAAATTATGTTTCCGCTGGAACAGGAAGATTTAAAAAGGGAAGTAATACGTATCCTTGAGTATCAACTAAAAGATACCATGAAAACTCACTTTTTACAGCCAGATGGAACCTATGAAACCGTAGATTTAAGAGGAAAAGAAAAGTTTAATGCACAGGAATGCTTTTGGCGAGAAGCCGCAGATAAAGCAATAGATGAAATAAAAATTCAACATGACAGAGTTTTTATACCAGAACGGAGACCAGAAGATTGAGAGACCATCAATTCAAGTTTATTTTAGCATCTGCATCACCACGGAGAAGTGAATTGCTTCGTCTGGCAGATTTTAGATTTGAGATTATTCCAAGTACAGTACCTGAAATCATCCGCTATGAAGAACCTTCGGAAATTGTAATGGATATTTCCCTTCAGAAAGCAATGGATGTAGCCTCGAAAGTAGAAGAGGATGCAGTGGTTTTAGGCTGTGACACCATGGTTTTCCTTGGAGAACATAAGATGGGAAAACCCAAAGATGAACAGGATGCTTTTGCCATGATAAATAATCTTCAGCAAAAAACTCACCAAGTTTACAGTGGTGTAACCCTGCTTTTTATAGTAAATACTGTAGAAGATAATAAAAAAGTAAAAAAAATTGAAAAAATGTCTTTTTATGAGAAAACAGATGTGGTAATGTATCCTATGTCAGAAATTGAAATAGAAAATTATATCGCTACAAAAGAACCGATGGATAAAGCCGGAGCATACGCTATTCAGGGGAAATTTGCTCCTTACATAAAGGAAATTCATGGAGATTATAACAATGTGGTTGGATTACCACTTGCAAGAATCTGCATGGAGTTAAAGAAAAAGAATTTTTTACCTATCGATTTTTCTTAATCAAATAATCCATTAGAAGGCCGGACCGGTAGCCGGTTTATTTTTCAACGAAGGAAATAGGACATGATTAAACTAGTTGCAAGTGATATTGATGGTACTTTGGTGAAAGATTCCACCCCAAAGCTTTATCCGGAAATCATTGAAGCCATTCAGGAATTAAAAAAGAAGAATATTTTATTTTTCGCAGCCAGTGGAAGAACATACGAGAGTATTCGTGCCATGTTTTCAGATGTGGAGACGGATATTGGATATGTAGCAGAAAATGGTGCACATATTGTATATCAGGGAAAAAATCTGCATGTTTGCAGTATGAAGAAGTCTCTGGTAGAGGAAATATTTCATGATATTGAACTGTTTGAAAAACCATATGAATGTGTGGTTTCTACTCCCAATGGCAGTTATCTGAAAAACAACACTTCAGAACGATTTGTGAAGCTTATGGAAGAAGGATATCAAAATAAAATATCTTTTGTTGAGAATTATCATGATATTTTAGAGCCAATTATCAAAATAGCGCTCTATCATCCTGGAAGCATACGTGATGTGGGTGAAACAGTACTAATTCCGAAGTGGAGTAAAAAGCTTAAAGTGTGTGTTGCTGGAGAAGAGTGGGTTGATTTTATGGATGCTTCTGTTGATAAAGGAAATGCATTGCAATTTCTACAGCACTACTTTCAGATAGTAGAAGATGAGACCATGGCATTTGGCGATAATAGCAATGATGTGGGTATGATGCGTGCAGCAGGCCATAGTTATGCTGTTGAAAACGCGAGAGATGAAGTAAAACAGGCCGCTAAATATAGTTGTCTGTCTTATGATAAAAAAGGTGTTTATGAAATTTTAAAGGGTTTATATAGGAAAGGAGGGGAGAGGAATGCATGAATATGATGATGCAGTACTAACTTGTTTTTTGAAAAAACAGTTAAAACTATTTCCTGAAAAAGTAGCCACAAATCTGGAAGAAGCAGAAGCTTTCCTGGAAGAATGTATGGCAGTGGTAGTAGATAGCATCGAAGAAGTAGTTGAATACTTTGATGAAGCTGGCATTGATATAGAAGGTTTATCAGAAGATGAAATTATCGAGTCAGATGAGGTTTTTGATATCGGTGATGGCAGATATCTTATAGTAGAAGGATAAAAAAATGGCTGCACTTTATGTGCAGCTATTTTTTTTATAGTTTAAAAAATTCACGTAAATATGGAACGAGGCCATCCTGATTATTATCATTCTCGGTTATATAAGTCGCAACTTTTTTAACTCCATCTGTTCCATTTTTCATAGCTAGAGAAGTTCCTGCAGCAAGGAGCATACTAATATCGTTCTCCTGATCACCAGCAGCAATGGTGTTAACAAGAGGAATATCTAAATCGTCTGCCAATCGTTGAAGAGCAGTTCCCTTACCAGAATTTGCCGGAAAAATCTCCAATAGATGATCAGATGAATAAAGGGTGTCTAAAATACCGGAGTAGTTTTGCTCTATCTCTTTTCGTAGAGGGTCTAGTTTTTCGGCTCCATGATGGCTCATGGCTAAAATTTTAAAAGGACCGTTTTCTAAGTGCATTAGGATATTATCTGTATAAATAACGGGAAGTTTTACGATAGAAGCATAATTATCAAGTTCAGGGCTATTTCTTTTACAGATAATTTGTGTTTCGTTATACGTTTGTACATGCAATTGATGATTATGAGCCAATTGAAAGACGGGTTCAACCAAAGATTTTTCGATACGATGTTCGTAAATCGTTTTCTTTTGCTCACAGTTATAGATGACACCGCCATTAAAACCTATTAAAAAAACATGATGATCAGGCAATTGAAGCTGTTCCTTAACCTGTTTAATACTTTGAAGAGGTCGGCCTGAGGAAAGAACCAGGTAGTGATTTTGTTTTACTATCTGATCTAAGCAACGTCTTGTTTCTTCCCCAATTGTCTTGGTAGAATTTAATAAAGTACCGTCTAAATCAGAGAAAAATATTTTGCGATTCGAGATGTTATGTGTTTGTGTTGTCATGTGTCAGCCTTTCTTTTAATTTAAGTAATATTTCTTCTGGAATAAAGAGTTTGCCATAGCCAGTAGCCAGTTCCAGGCTTGGTTTGGCTAATCCATGAAAGTCAGAACCTCCGCTAAATAGCAATTGATATTTCATTGCTAGTTTCTTCATGTCTCGTTCTTCAGATGCAGAATATGTGCTGTAAATAACCTCCATGCCATCTAAACCATGTTCTTTTAAATGAGCAACTAAAAGATCCAGCTGTTTTTTCGTCATGGAATAAAGGGTAGGATGAGCCAGAATTGCAAGTCCGCCGGCTTGATGAATCAAAGCAATGGCATCCTCGGGACGTACTTTTTCTCTTCCTACAAAATAAGGACAGTGATCTCCAATATATTTTGTAAAGGCTGTAGATAATTCTTTGATATAGCCTTTGTTTAGCATATACCTTGCAAAATGCGATCTTGTAATAACTGCCCCGGGAAACATTTCTTGAAGTTCTATATAGGAAATAGGAAGGCCGGCTGTTGTTAACTTTTCACACATCCTTTGATTCCTAATTTCTCTGGAATCTAAAAAAGGTTCTACCTGTTTTAAAAATTCCTCTTTTTTATAATCCAAAAGGAGACCGAGGATATGGATGTCCCTTCCTTGATATTCCGTGGAAAATTCTATTCCAGGGATGATTTCCAGATTCGTATTCTGGGCAGCTAGTATGGCTTCATCCAAGCCCGAAAAGGTGTCGTGATCAGTTAGTGCCAAGGCTTTTAATCCTTTTTTTAAGGCATAATGAACAAGTTCAGTGGGACTTAGTGAACCATCTGATTTATTAGAATGTGCATGTAGGTCTACAATGTTCATAGTTTTCCTCTCTATTATGTTTTTTGATTTCAAAAAAGAGCGGTATAAAACCGCTCCTATTTTTAATCTTCGTCATCTTCTTTTGAGTTGTAAACAGTTCTTTTACGAGCCATTTCATCACTTTCAAGATACTCGTCATAGGTTGTGATTTTATCAATCAAGGTACCATTTGGAAGGATTTCCATGATGTGATTTGCAGTTGTCTGAACGATTTGGTGATCGTGACAAGAGAATAATATTACACCAGGGAATTTAATCATTCCGTTATTTAATGCAGTGATTGATTCCATATCCAAGTGATTGGTAGGTTCATCTAAGATCAGACAGTTTGAACCACTGATCATCATTTTTGATAAAAGACAACGTACTTTTTCTCCACCAGACAGGATTTTAACTTTTTTTACACCATCTTCACCTGCAAATAACATACGTCCTAAGAAACCACGTACATAAGTTACATCTTTCACAGGAGAGTAGCCTGTCAGCCAGTCTACAATGGTTAAATCGTTATCGAATTCTTCTGTGCTGTCTTTTGGGAAATATGCTTTGGTGGTTGTAATTCCCCATTTGAAAGAGCCAGAATCAGGTTCCATTTCCCCAGTAATGATTTTAAATAAAACGGTCTTTGCAAGCTCGTTACCACCAACAAAAGCCATTTTGTCTTCACGGGTTACGATAAAGCTTACATTATCTAAAACTTTTTCTCCGTTGATTGTTTTTGAGATATTTTCAACATTTAAAACTTCGTTTCCGATTTCACGATCTGGTCTGAAATCAATGTAAGGATATTTTCTGCTGGAAGGACGAATATCATCCAATTCTATTTTTTCCAAAGCTTTTTTACGTGAAGTAGCCTGTTTTGATTTGGAAGCATTTGCAGAAAATCGTGTAATAAATTCCTGAAGTTCTTTGATACGTTCTTCTTTTTTCTTATTGGCATCTTTCATCTGGCGAACCATCAACTGACTGGATTCATACCAGAAATCGTAGTTTCCGGCATAAAGCTGAATTTTACCATAATCAATATCTGCGATATGGGTACATACTTTATTTAAAAAGTAACGATCATGTGACACCACAATAACAGTGTTTTCAAAATCAATTAAAAAGTTTTCAAGCCATGCAATGGCATCTAAATCCAAATGGTTCGTAGGCTCATCTAATAATAAGATATCTGGATTACCAAATAATGCTTTTGCAAGCAAAACCTTCACTTTATCAGCACCATTTAATTCTGCCATCTGTGTATAATGAAGAGAGGTGTCAACACCAAGACCATTTAATAAAGTAGACGCATTAGATTCGGATTCCCAACCATCCATTTCAGCAAATTCGCCTTCTAATTCACTTGCTCTGATTCCATCCTCATCACTGAAGTCTTCTTTTGCATAAATCACTTCTTTTTCTTTCATAATTTCATACAGTCTGACATTACCCATAATAACTACATCCATTACGGTGTAACTATCATATTTAAAATGATCCTGTTCTAAAAATGAGAGACGTTGTCCTGGAGTAATAATAATATCACCAGTAGTTGTTTCAAGTTTTCCGGAAAGAATTTTTAAAAAGGTAGATTTTCCGGCACCGTTTGCACCGATTAGGCCATAACAATTGCCTTCTGTAAATTTAATATTTACTTCTTCAAATAGAGCCTTTTTACCAATTCTAAGTGTTACATTATTTGCACTAATCATAGTATATAGAACCTTCCAATCGAGATAATTTGTTTTTATTGCCTATTATATTGTACAGAAATCCAAGGATTTTGCAAGTGTTTTAGATGAAAGACCAAGGAAAACTCTAGAATTTATAAAAAGTACAGTGGAAACATTAAAAATAAGGATAATGTAAACCAAATTAATATTAGAGTTGACAATCAAAACTATTTATTACTATAATGATTCAAGAATGTCAACTAAGTTGTAAATTAAGTTTACATTTAGAAGTTAAAAAAGAGGAGAAATATATATATGAATAATAAGTGGAAAACCAAAGATTTAACCAAAATGGCTTTATTTGTAGCTTTTTTAGCAGTGTCTGCGCTCATCACGATTCCTTTTGGACCGATTCCGTTTACCTTACAAACAGTATTGGTGTATTTGATTGGTTTACTATTAAGCCCACTTCAAGGGTTTGTTACGCTGGCAACTTATTTGCTTTTAGGTGCAGTAGGCCTTCCTATTTTTTCGGGTGCAACAGGTGGATTTGGCAAGTTATTCGGTCCCACAGGTGGATTTTTATTTGGATTTTTGCTTGCAGCTCCTAGTAGTTCATTTGTTTTTCGGAAAGCAGTTTCGTTGCTGAAAAATAAAAATAAAACTGCTTTGTTATCAAGTGCATTATTTTCCTTATGTTTCATCGGAACTCCCATTATTTATGGATTGGGAATTATATATATGATGTTTCTAACAAAAATGAATGTTTCACAAACCATATCAGTTGCAGTTCTTCCATTTATCGTGCCAGACCTATTTAAAATTATGATTTCTTTGATTCTATTTCTTCCACTACGAAGAGTTTTTCAATCTTTTGAAAAATAAAAAAACTACTGGTGAAATCCTGATATTATAGGTATAATAGAAACAGAGTAATTGTTAAGATCTATTATCAATATCACGAAAAGAGGTAGCTTACAATGTCATATGGTTCAATTCCGTTAGAAAAAAGGCTGACAGAAAACATTCGAAATTATAATCTCAAACTTTTGTATCCTTTTGATTTACTTCAGGAATACATTAAAAGTATTGGAAAGATCATGAATTTAAACATTCTGTTAACAGAAAGACATGGTGAAAAGGCTGTTTCTTATGGGAACTGTGCAGGATTCCAACCGGATGTAGTGAATAATCCAGGCCATAAAATTAAAATTCAGAGTCGAACAGTGGGACATTTATATTTGATTCAGGAAGACAGTGAACTTAATCAGGAAGTTCGACATTTTATAGATCAGATGGTTGCTTTCTTGGAAAAAATGGGTGAAGAAGCATATCAACGAAGAGAGATGGCAATTTATCTGGATGAAATTGATGCGAAATCTCAGAAAAGTATACCAAACATCGGCTTTGGTGAAAAAGAAGATGCTCTTACGGGCCTGTATAACAAAACATATTTTGAGAATCGTATGCGTG
>CANRGO010000014.1 GCA_947630125.1 uncultured Lachnospiraceae bacterium
TGTTTTTGTAATCAAGCATTTCTTCTGCTGCTTCTTTTAAAACTTCTTCCGGAAGTACTGCAGGACCTGCTGAAAAATTATAAATTCTTGACATATTTATTATCCTCCTAAATTTTCAATTAAAGAAATAATACATTCTTAAAATGACAACGTCAACACTTTTTTGCTTTAAATCAGTAAAACATTATAACAGGTGTTCCAATTTCAACATTTTCGTAAAGTATTTTCATTTTATCATAAGGCGTATTGATACACCCATGGGACCCATCTGTCAAATAAATATCTCCTCCAAATTCATCTCTCCACTTCGCATCATGAATGCCAATATTTCCATTCACTGGCATCCAATAATTTACAAAAGCAGCATAATTTGGACCTCGCAAAGTTCGATTTCTTTGTTTGGCATATACATAACACACTCTTGCCGGTGTTTCCATATTACGGGCAACATTCCCAGTCACAATATCCGTTTCTACCAGACAAATTCCGTCTTTATAATAGTACATCACTTGTTTCGTCATATCGATTTCTATATAGGTATCTCCAATATCATCAATTCCTTGATATTTTGCCTTTTTAATAAATTCAGGTATCCGCTGGGTATCCGAACGTTTATAAAAAGCATCTATTAAATACTCATATTCTGCTTCTCGATCCATTAAGTTCCCGTAAGTTCCACCATCGATAGTAACAGATTCACCTCTTGTTGCCTGAAAAGTTCTAGTAATACTATAGGTGTCAAAGGTATTACCCAACTGCTCAATATATTGTTGTACTTTTTCTACATTTAATATGAGTTTACCTTGTTCATCAAACAAAAAATCTCCTTTATCATCTAAACTAATCCAATCTGATACAACAGAAGGAGTTAATTCCCAAATGGTGTCTGTAAAAACATATGTCATGTGGAAATCTTGAAATTCGGATACTTTTTGATAAACACGTTCGGTATTACTCATATCTTCTGTTTTTTCCATATCATAATAGCAAGAATCTATGTCTATGGTATGTTCTCTCTGTTCCATGGCTTTTATGAGTACTTCAAGCAAATATTCTTTATCTAAAACATCTTTTGTTTCATCAAGAAGCTGATAACCTTCCTGTGTTTTTATAATCTGAAATCTTCTTTCTGATTCATCCTTATTTTCTTTTATAAAATCAAGATTCATTAACAAATCCTGTAACGTTTTCTCATCGTAAGAAATTACCGGATACATATATACACTTTGTTTTCCATGTAAAAAATCTATTGTTTCTGTTTGTTTTTGTGTTGACAATAACAAATTTAAATCCGAACTAAAGCTTAGTTCATAGTCAATCTGCTTAAGATCAAGTATTCCTACTGTGATTCCATTTTTAACCAAGCAAACAGAACCATAGTCTTCTTGTTTCAGCAACATTTCATTTGCTATTTCTACGGTTTGACCAGTTAAATAAATATCGTTTACCCATGTTTGTAATTTGAATCGTTCCTGGTAATATAATTTTAATGAAGCAAAGGAACTTATCCCAAGCAATATAAGAACTGTAAAAAACAAAATAATATTTCTGGCAATTTTTCTTTTCATAGATTCCTTAAAATAGGAAAATAGTCTTCCAACAATCTGTCAGAAAACTATTTTCCTTTCTGTTATTTTTTTCTCAAATCATCAGCATCAAAAACATCTTCAATTGGAGCTCCTGGTGGAACCATAGGAAAAACTTTATCATCTTCATGAACCATACAATCAATAAGTACTGGTTTATTTAATTGAATAGCTTTTTCAATTGCTGGACCTACTTCTTCTTTTTTAGTAACACGAATCGCTTCACAACCCAACGCTTCCGCCACTTTACAAAAATCAACACCATCATCTAAATCAGTTTCCGAATAACGTTGTTCATAAAACAACGTTTGCCACTGACGTACCATTCCAAGAACCTGATTATTAATAACAATTTGAATAATCGGAATATGATATCTGCTTGCTGTCATAAGTTCATTCATATTCATTCGAAAACATCCATCCCCACCAATATTAACACAGATTTTATCTGGTCTGGCCATTTTAGCGCCAATACAAGCACCCAAACCATAACCCATAGTACCTAAACCACCAGAAGTAATAAAGGTTCTAGGTTCTGTAAAGCGATAATACTGAGCTGCCCACATTTGATGCTGGCCAACATCTGTAGTTAGAATTGCTTTACCTTTTGTAATGCGATCCAACTCTTCAATAACAAATGGACAAGTTAGCTGATTATTTTCATACTTAAGTGGAAATTGCTCTTTTAAACTCAAAATGTGACTGATCCACTCAGGATGAGACTGGGGTTGTAATTTTTCATTCAATACTTTTAACATACATTTTAAATCACCGATTAATGCTGCATCAACCCTTACATTTTTATTAATTTCTGCTGCATCGATATCAAGTTGTATAATTTTCGCCTTGGATGCGAATTTCTTAACATTTCCAGTTACGCGGTCGGAAAAACGAACACCTAATACAATCAACAAATCACACTGCCCTACTCCAAGGTTGGATGTTTTGGTTCCATGCATGCCGATCATTCCAGTATACAGGTCATCATATCCATCAAATCCACCTTTTGCCATTAGCGTGTCGCATACGGGAGCGTCAATTTTTTTTGCAAATTCACGAACTTCATCAGTCGCTTCACTAATTATAGCTCCTCCACCCAAACAAATATAAGGTTTTTTGGCTTGCTTTATCATATCCAAAATCTGATTTAGCGTTTCACTTGGTATGGTTAAATCATTAACCTTGCATTCATTTTTTTCTGGAACAATCGGTTCAAACTCACAACTGTTTGCTGTCACATCTTTCGTTATATCTACTAAAACTGGTCCAGGTCTACCACTTTGTGCAATGGTAAAGGCTTTTCGAATTGTATCAGCAAGCTTTGTTACATCCTTTACTATATACCCATGCTTTGTAATCGGCATTGTTACACCAGCAATATCAACTTCTTGAAAACTATCCTTACCCAGTAATGGTAATGTAACATTTGCTGTAATTGCAACCATAGGAACAGAATCCATATAAGCAGTTGCAATTCCAGTCACTAGGTTTGTTGCGCCAGGTCCGCTTGTAGCTAAGCAAACTCCTACTTTTCCTGTAACTCTTGCATAGCCATCCGCAGCATGACTTGCACCTTGTTCATGACTGGTTAATATATGATTTATTTCGTCTTTGTGTTTATATAATGCATCATAGATATTTAAAATGCTTCCACCTGGATAACCAAAAATTGTTTTTACACCCTGTTCTTTTAAACATTCTACAACGATTTCAGCTCCTGTTAACAACATAGTATCACCTCGACCTTTCCCGATGCCTATCTGGGGATTTCTAAAATTGCACCCCTGTTTCCACTGGTTACCATTCTTTGATATCTGGATAAATATCCTGTTGTAATCTTAGGCTCTATCGGCTTCCAATTTTCTTTACGTTTCTTTAAAATCTCTTCATCTACACATAATTCAATGGTGTTATTTGGTATATTAATAGAAATCAAATCTCCTTCTTCCACCAGTGCAATTGGACCACCAACTGCTGCTTCTGGAGAAACATGTCCAATCGATGCGCCCCTGGATGCTCCACTAAATCTACCATCTGTAATTAATGCTACAGATTCACCAAGACCCATTCCAGCGATGGCTGATGTAGGGTTTAACATCTCCCTCATTCCAGGACCACCCTTTGGACCTTCATATCGTATAACCACAACATCCCCGGAAACAATTTGATTGGTTTTTATAGCATGAACAGCATCTTCTTCACATTCAAATACTCTTGCTGGTCCCTTATGAACCAACATTTCAGGTACAACTGCCGAACGTTTTACTACACAGGAATCTGGTGCTAAATTACCTTTTAAAACAGCAATTCCACCTACTTCACTGTATGGATTATCAATTGGTCTGATAACTTCTGGATTTAGATTTATTGCATATTCAATATTTTCTTTGACTGTTTTACCAGTAGCTGTTATCAAATCTGTAAACAATAGGTTTTTCTTATCAAGTTCCTTCATGACCGCATATACTCCACCAGCCTCGTATAAGTCTTCCATATATGTATGACCTGCTGGTGCTAAATGGCATAGATTTGGTGTTTTTGCACTGATTTCATTTGCTATTTCAAGATTTAAATCAACACCTGCTTCATATGCGATTGCAGGAAGATGAAGCATAGAATTTGTAGAACAACCAAGCGCCATATCTACTGTCAATGCATTTAAAAATGCTTTTTCATTCATAATATCTCTTGGCTTAATATTCTGTTTAACCAACTCCATAATCTGCATACCAGCATGTTTTGCCAGGCGAATACGTTCTGAATAAACCGCTGGGATTGTACCATTTCCTTTTAATCCCATACCCATGGCTTCTGTTAAGCAGTTCATACTATTTGCTGTATACATTCCAGAACATGATCCACAGGTTGGACATGCTTTCTCCTCGAATTCTAAGACATCTTCATCACTCATAAGTCCAGCTGCATGACTACCAACTGCTTCAAAAACTCCAGAAAGGCTAGTTTTACAACCCTTCACTTTTCCAGCCAACATAGGTCCCCCAGAAACAAAAATAGTAGGTATGTTAACTCGTGCAGCTGCCATTAATAGTCCCGGTACATTTTTATCACAGTTAGGAATACAAACCAACCCATCCAGACTATGTGCTAATGCCATACATTCTGTACTGTCAGCTATTAATTCTCTGGTTGCCAAAGAATATTTCATTCCAATATGTCCCATTGCGATACCATCACATACTGCTATTGCTGGAAATACTACAGGTGTACCACCAGCCATACTAATTCCAGTTTTTACAGCCGCTTCAATCTTATCCAAATTTATATGACCAGGAACGATTTCATTAAAAGAGCTAACAACTCCGATTAATGGTCGTTCCAATTCTTCTCTGGTAAATCCAGATGCACTAAGTAGTGCTCTATGTGGTGCTTGTTGTATCCCTGCTTTTACTGAATCACTTTTCATAATTATGACCTGCCTTTCTTGACACCCATCCACTTCACGCGTATGAATATATACTTTACTTTAATTTCGAAGCAATTAAAGTACCCATTTGATCACAGGAAACTAAGTTGCATCCTTCTGACATAATATCAATGGTACGATATTTTTCCTTTAATACGTCTTTGATTGCCTGTTCAATTTGATTCGCCTCTTGATCCAGGTCAAAGGTTAAACGTAACATCATGGCCGCAGATAAAATTGTAGCAATTGGATTAGCAATATTTTTACCAGCAATATCTGGTGCTGACCCATGACTTGGTTCATATAAACCAAACTTACTTTGATTTAATGAAGCACTTGGTAACATACCAATAGAACCAGTTATCATACTTGCCTCATCGGATAAAATATCCCCAAACATATTTTCTGTTAATACTACATCAAATTGTGATGGATTTTTAACCAACTGCATTGCACAATTATCTACTAACATATGTTCGAGACTAACGTCTTGATAGTCCTTATGTACTTCCATCACAACCTGTCTCCAGAGTCTAGAAGAATCAAGTACATTTGCTTTATCAACGCTGCAAACTTTGTATTTCCTTTTCTTTGCAATTTCAAATGCTTTTATTGCAATTCTTCGAATTTCTTCTTCATCATATGTTAAGGTATCCGTTGCCACACGGAGACCGTTTTTTTCATAAGTCTTTCTAGCCCCAAAATAAAGTCCGCCAGTTAATTCCCTCATAATCAACATATCAAATCCCTGCTGACTAATATCCGCGCGGAGAGGACATGCATCTTTTAATTCCTCATATAGTAACGCTGGTCTTAAATTTGCAAATAATTGAAGTTCCTTTCGTATAGAAAGTAAGCCTGCTTCTGGTCTTAAATGTGCCGGAAGTTGATACCAGGGAGAAGTCGTTGTATCTCCACCAATTGATCCCATCAATACACAGTCCATATTTTTTGCTTTTTCAATTGTTTCTGCTGTCAATGGTTCACCATATGCATCAATAGAAGCACCACCTAATAATAAATCTTCAAAAATCAATGAATGATCATACTTCTCACAGACAATCTGAAGTACTTTTTTTGCCTCTGCAATTATTTCTGGCCCAATTCCATCTCCACTAATACAAGCAATCTTTAACTTCATAACTTCCAAGCCTTCTTTCCTTTTACTATGTCTTTTTCACATTAAAGTGTCAAAGACATTTAAAGATATCATATATGAAACAGCCAAAAATTTCAAGAATAGAAAATTTTTAGAAAAAAAACAGGACCTTTGTCCTGTTTTCAATTTTGTTTATCAAGATTCTTGTGTCTGTTTTTCAATCTGAACAATAGCAGATTTTTGCATTGGAATTCGGCAATTCTTATTATTACCAAATTCTACAATCACATCAGAATCCGTAATATCAATAATCACTCCATAAAAACCACTGCTTGTTAATACACTATCTCCTATTGCCATGGTGGAAAGCATTGCCTTCATTTTTTTCTGTTCTTTCTTCTGTGGACGGAATAAGAAGAAATAGAAAAATACACCGATAACTACTACATAAACAACCGTTACTAATAAAGATTGTGTTGCATCTCCACCAGTTAATAAAACATTTGACATGTTATGTCCTCCTAGTAATCTTTCATAATTTAAAGTAATCATAAAGGAAAAAGAGAGTTCTAGCAAGTCTTTTTCTATATCTTCATACTTTTTTCATATCTGACTATTCCTTTTGCTGTTTCATGCCTTCTAATTTTTCTTTTTTATAGGCTGTAAAACGTCCCTCATCCAATGCATTTCGTATCTCTTCCATCATGGTATTATAAAAATAAAGATTATGCAAAACACAAAGACGCATGCCTAACATTTCTTTTGCTTTTAACAAATGACGAATATAAGCTCTGGAATATCGTTTGCAGGCTGGACACTGACAGCCCTCCTCAATAGGTCTGCTATCCAACTCATATTTTGCATTAAACAAATTAAGTTTCCCATGATTTGTATAAAGATGCCCATGTCTTCCATTTCTTGAAGGGTAAACACAATCAAAAAAGTCTACTCCACGTTCTACCGCTTCTAAAATATTAGCCGGCGTACCTACTCCCATTAAATATGTGGGTTTGTTAGCTGGAAGAAATGGAACTGTTTCTTCTATAATATGATACATTTCTTCATGACTTTCACCAACAGCCAATCCCCCTAGTGCATACCCTGGAAGATCAAATTCTGAGATACGCTTTGCATGCTCAATTCGAATATCTTTAAAAATAGCACCTTGATTGATTCCAAAAAGCAATTGATTTTTGTTTATCGTATCCTCCAGGCTATTTAAAAACACCATTTCTTTTTGACTTCGCTCTAACCATCTAGTTGTTCGATCAACTGAGTCCTGAACATATTTTTTTTCCGCTTTACTGGAAGGGCACTCATCAAAAGCCATAGCAATGGTTGACGCAAGGTTTGATTGAATGCGCATACTATCTTCTGGCCCCATAAATATCTTTCGTCCGTCAATATGAGATTGAAAATATACTCCTTCTTCTTTTATTTTACGGAGTCCCGCTAAAGAAAAAACTTGGAATCCACCACTATCTGTCAGAATGGGTTTGTCCCATACCATGAATTTGTGAAGACCACCCATCTTCTTGATTATTTCATCTCCTGTTCGTACATGCAGATGATATGTGTTCGATAATTGAACCTGAGTTTTAATTGCTTCAAGATCTTCCGTACCTACTGCACCTTTGATTGCTGCAACAGTACCTACGTTCATAAATACAGGAGTCTGAATTGTTCCATGAACCGTTGTTAATTCTCCTCTTTTTGCGTTACCTTCTTTTTTTAATATACGATACATGCTGTACTTCCTTTATTTTTATTCCTCTATTTGTTGCACAAACTCTTCGAGGGTAATTCCTGTCTTCATAATAATTGTAGCCGCTTCAACACCCACATATCGAAAATGCCAGGGTTCATACTCAATACTGGTGATATATTCTTTCCCTAATGGATACCGTAAAATAAAACCAAACTCACAGCAGTTTTCTGCAAGCCATTTTCCCGCAATCGTTTCTCCAAAACCTGCATTTAATGAGGCGTATTCGTCACTTATAATATCAAAAGCTAAGCCAATCTGGTGTTCACTTGCTCCCGGAACAGTTACTGTTTGAGAGGCATAACTGTATGCTTCAAGATAAGAATACCCTTTTTGCATATAGGCTTTTACTTTTCGTTCAAACAAAACTTCCTGTCTATTGTAATCTCGATACGGTGAACAAATTATCAGATTTACCTGATCTTCTTTTGCTGCCTGTAACATAGCCAAAAGTTCATCAACAATTCTTTCATCGCACATCATGGACCCTTTTATGGTTCCCAAGCTAAATTCGTAATCATCTGGAACAGGGTGTTGCTTATTTATGAGAAGTAGCTTCCAGTCATCTTTATCGAACGCCGTTGTTTCTACAATATGGCGAACAAGATCTTCATCTGATAATTCATTATGATTACTCTCTGACTGATTCAAATCATTTGCTACTGTTTCCTTATTTTCTTCTAATATCTCATCTACTGTAAAGGTTGTAATGTTGTCAATTTCTGATACATCTTCATTATCATACTCTTTTAAAATATCATCCTCTAAAATCAACTCACTGTCTTCAATCGCATCTGGCTTGTTCATTTGATCTTCTTGGTTTTGAAAATCATACTCATTAATTGATTCTTCTTGCATCGAAGTTTCTATCGATTGTTTCATTTCAAGGTTTTGATTATCTAAATATGTAAAACTTGAACTTAAAGCAAAAATAAACAGCACTGAAATCATCGAAACATAGCGCTTTGTATTATTTGAAAAGTACTGAAGGGTGTCAAAAACAAAAACAACCAATATCACCAGTATCAGAGCTGGATATTTAAACATTGGATGTTTTTTAGTCATTTTCTTAATTTTCGACAACATTTTTTCTTTCAATGTCTTCTTCATACATACTTCCTTCATCTAAGATACTAGATATGGTATTTAAAACAAAAATTCCATCTATAATAATAGCACAAATATACAAAATATGCACTTGATTTCTGAATTATCTATTTCGAAATCGAGTGTATGATAATACAATTTGGACTCTTTACAGGAAGCTCTTTTCCATTCATAATCAACAATGCTTTTACAAGGTCTACTTTAAAAAAGGTCATCATGTCTGATTCGTGATTTAAAGACACGAGATGTTTGTTATCTGGAAACAGAACAGCGTCTTTCGGATATTCTCCGCTAACAGGAAGGCATAGTATTTTGTTTAATTTACCCGTTTCTTCCTCAACCGAATATATTATTACACTATTATCTCCTGAATTTGAACTTACCAGATATTTATCATCCACCGAAAAATTAAGTGCACTGGCAGCAGAACCTCCTGCATGATACTCGTTCAGTGTTGAAATTGTTTGAATTTTTTCAAATTCTGGATTATGATTCTTATTTTCGTATCGGTATACATCAATATAATTTTTTAATTCATGAACAATATAGAGAAAATTCCCATTTTTTGAAAATTTCAAATGTCTTGGTGCTGACTCAATCTCACTTCGAATAATATCTACAGGCTTTAAGGTTCCAAAGGTATGATCAAGTCTGTAGATATTTACGTGATCCATTCCTAAATCAGCTACTAACAAGAACTCATTGTCTCTTGTCATTTTTACACAATTAATATGTGGCCTAAAATTACGTTCTGCTATACTTCCAAGACCTTTGTGAAAAACTTCATCTGTAATATGACCAATACTTCCATCTTCTAGAAGCTTCAATACTGTGATTTTTCCATCATGATAACCTGCAACAAAAATAAACTGATCACTATAATCCGTAGATAAATAGCGCCCCCTCATACCATTAATAGTAGCATAATTAATCAACGTTAAATTCCCATCCGCTTCAATGATATAGGATTCAATTCCAAAGTCTGTAATGGAATATAAATATTTTCCATTATGGGAAATTGTAATATAAGATGAATTTGAAATTTTAACTTTATTCTTTTCTGTAAATCTTCCATTTTCAACATCCACATCATATATTTTAATACCATGTTCATCCCCCATTGTATAGGAAGAAACATATGCTACATAGTTTGATTTTTTCATTTGCATTGACCTTTCTTATTCACTCTTTACTTATTTCTATATCTTATCATATGGATTTTGTTTTGTTAAGCAAAAAAATGAATCTTGTCCTTGCATTTTTATAACAAAAACATGAAAAAAACCTTAAATTTTGATTGACTTTAGAAGTGAAGTGTTTATAATTATTTACAGCGTCTGTGTTTAGTTATAGTAAACTTCTTGTTTACTATACCCTTATTTAGAATTCCAGAGAGGTGCCAAATGAAAATTGGAAATAAACTAAAAGAGCTTCGAATACAAAAAAATCTTACCCAGGAGGAACTGGCAGACCGGGCAGAATTATCAAAGGGATTTATTTCTCAATTAGAACGCGACCTAACTTCGCCATCTATCGCTACCCTTGTTGATATTTTACAATGTCTTGGTAGTAATCTAAAAGAATTTTTTCACGATACAGCAGATGAACAGATTGTCTTTAAAGAAAGTGACTATTTTGTAAAAACAGATGACACTTTAAAAAATGAGATTGAATGGATTATTCCAAACGCACAAAAAAATATGATGGAGCCAATTCGAATCCATCTCAAACCTGGCGGTTCAACCTATTTGGATGTTCCCCATGAAGGCGAAGAATTTGGTTATGTTTTAAGTGGTAGCATTTCCATCCATATTGGGACAAAAAAATACAAAGCAAAAAAAGGAGAAGCCTTTTATTTTAGGCCCAACTCTAATCACTTTATTTTAGCAAATGAAAAAACTGGTGCTTCCCTCATATGGGTATCCACCCCACCTAGTTTTTAAATATATGGAGGCATAGCATGAGTCATAAACTAATCGATTTAGTTGGCATTACAAAATCCTATAACAATAACATTATTTTAGATGATATGAATCTTTACATCAGAGAAAATGAATTTTTAACTCTTCTTGGACCAAGCGGCTGCGGTAAAACGACAACACTTCGTCTAATTGGAGGTTTTGAAACACCGGATAAGGGGACTATCATCTTTGATGGAAGTGATATTACTGCTCTTCCACCAAATAAAAGACAATTAAATACAGTATTTCAAAAATATGCCTTATTTCCTCACATGGACATCTCTGATAATATTGCTTTTGGTTTAAAAATCAAAAATAAAAGTCAGGCATATATACAAGATAAAATTAAGTATGCTTTAAAGTTGGTGAATCTCGATGGCTATGAACGTAGAATGCCAGATTCTCTCAGTGGTGGTCAACAGCAGCGTATTGCTATTGCAAGAGCGATTGTTAATGAACCAAAAGTGTTACTTCTTGACGAACCTTTAGGCGCTCTTGACTTGAAATTACGTCAGGATATGCAATACGAACTGATTCGCTTAAAAAATGAACTTGGAATTACCTTTATCTATGTTACCCATGACCAAGAAGAAGCTTTAACCATGTCAGATACTATCGTAGTCATGAATCAGGGTTATATTCAGCAGATTGGAAGTCCTGAAGATATCTATAATGAACCTGAAAATGCCTTTGTTGCAGATTTTATTGGAGATAGTAACATTATCGACTCTATCATGGTTCAGGATGAATTGGTACAAATATTAGGAGCAAAATTTGCTTGTGTTGATAAAGGTTTTGGAACCAATAAGCCTGTGGATGTTGTCATCCGTCCCGAAGACGTTAAATTAGTAAAACCAGAATTTGGAACCATCGAAGGTGAAGTTAGACATCTAATATTTAAAGGTGTTCATTATGAAATGGAAGTACATGCAAATGGATTTGATTGGTTAGTACATTCAACAAAAATGTTCCCTGTTGGGGAAAAAGTTGGAATTACGATTTCACCTTCCAATATTCAAATCATGCATAAACCTGCTTCCCAGGACGAGGAGGCTGCAAGCATTGAAGAATAAAAAAACTTTAGCTACTCCTTATCTCATATGGAGTGCTGCTTTTATCCTCATTCCACTTTGTATGGTATTTTACTATGGATTTACAGATCGGGATGGAAATTTCACGTTTCAAAATATTTTTGCTATTCAAAATCCAGAACATTTAAAGGCATTATGGCTCTCCTTACTGCTTTCCTTTATAAGTACTTTATTCTGCTTACTTTTAGCTTATCCACTGGCAATGATCCTGGCATCTTTTCGAGTTAAAAATAATAGTTTTATTGTTATGATTTTTATTTTGCCAATGTGGATGAATTTTTTATTACGCACACTGGCATGGCAAAGTCTTTTGGAAAAAACTGGCGTTATCAATAACCTGTTAACATTTTTTCATTTGCCTAATTTAGCTATCATCAATACCCCTTATGCTATTATATTAGGAATGGTTTATAACTTTCTTCCTTTTATGGTACTTCCAATTTATAATAGTTTAACAAAAATTGATCAAAATATTATCCATGCAGCCAGAGATTTAGGTGCCAATGGATTTCGCACCTTTCAAAAAATAACATTACCATTAAGTATCCCAGGTATCATTAGTGGAATTACCATGGTTTTTGTTCCAGCACTGACCACCTTTGTTATCAGTAATTTGTTAGGTGGAAGTAAAATTCTATTAATTGGAAATGTGATTGAACAGGAATTTACACAGACAAGTAATTGGCATCTTGGAAGTGGATTGTCCATCGTTCTTATGATCTTCATCATAATCAGCATGGTATTTACTGCAATCTTTGATAAAGACGGGGAGGGAACTGTGCTATGATGCGTAAAACATTACAACGGTTATACCTTTCACTTATCATATTATTTTTATATGCACCTATCGCAACGTTAATGATACTCTCTTTTAACGCAAGTAAAACAAGAGCAAAGTGGGGCGGCTTTACGTTTAAATGGTACCTCTCCTTATTTGATAATCGAGTTATTTTAAGTGCATTAACCAATACTTTGCTTATTGCACTCTTGGCCTCCTTATTCGCAACACTGATAGGAACCATTGCATGCCTTGCCATGAGAAACATGAATCGCAAAGGACGGGCTGTTCTAATGGGAATTACAAACATTCCTATGTTAAATGCTGAAATTGTAACTGGAATATCTCTAATGCTACTCTATATTAGTATTGGTATTCGCTTTGGATTTTTAACGGTGTTATTATCTCATATAACATTTTGTATCCCTTTTGTAATTCTTAGCGTTATGCCACGATTAAAACAACTTAATACTAGTACCTATGAAGCAGCCATGGATTTAGGAGCGTCTTCTTCTTATGCATTTTTTAAAGTTGTTCTGCCCGAAATTATGCCAGGAGTACTCAGTGGATTTTTTATGTCCTTTACCATGTCTTTAGATGATTTTATTATTACGCATTTTACCAAAGGTCCTGGTTTTGATACACTTTCCACAAAAATTTATACAGAAGTACGAAAAGGAATTAAACCAGAAATGTATTCTCTTTCTACTCTGATTTTTATTACAGTATTACTTCTACTCTTTTTAAGTAATCGAATTGATAAAAAAAGTACTGGTAAAGTATCAACTGAATTTACATCACAAAAATAAAAAAGCAGTACAACTGCAGAACGGAGTTTTATGAAATTATTTAGACATGTATTACTAATCATTGTTAGTGCGGTGGTTCTTATGGGCTGTCAAAGTTCATCAAATGAAAATGGTACCGTGGTTGTTTATAATTGGGGCGAATATATCGATCCCGAAGTTCTAACAATATTTGAAGAAGAAACTGGTATTCAGGTTATTTATGAAGAATTTGAAACCAACGAAACCATGTATCCAAAAGTAGAAGCCGGTGCTTCTCTCTATGATGTTATATGCCCTTCTGATTATATGATTCAAAAAATGATTGATAATGATTTATTACAAGCTTTAAATTATGACAATCTTCCAAATGCAAAGAAAAATATTGGTACCCAATACTTTGAAATGGCAGATCAATTTGATCCTGGTAACAAATATGCGATTCCATACTGTTGGGGGACTGTTGGTATTTTATATAACAAAACCATGGTAAACGAACCGATCGATAGTTGGTCTAGTCTTTGGGATCCTGCATATGCCGGAAATATTTTAATGCAAGATTCAGTACGTGATGCTTTTATGGTTTCCTTAAAGTTAAATGGATTCTCTATGAACACTACAGAAGAAGCTGAGCTTGAAGCTGCAACAAAGTCCTTAATTGATCAAAAGGAATTGGTTCAAGCCTATGTGGTTGATCAGGTAAGAGATAAAATGATAGGTGGAGAAGCTGCATTAGGCGTTATTTACTCCGGTGAAGCAATTTATACCCAGCGTGAAAACCAAGATTTAGAATATGTAATCCCAAAAGAAGGAACAAATGTGTGGATCGACGGCTGGGTGATTCCAAAAAATGCTCCAAATTTAGAAAATGCAGAAAAATTTATCGATTTTCTATGTCGTGATGATATCGCTCTCATGAACTTTGAATATATCACTTACTCAACTCCAAATGTTGCGGCACAAGCTTTAATTGAAGATGAAGAAATCAAAAATTCAACCATAGCGTTTCCTGATTTAAGTCAATATGATAACCTAGAAACCTTCTCTTACTTGGGTGAAGAAGCTGAAACAATTTATAATGAATATTGGAAAGAAGTAAAATCTCACTAAATCGGATTAATATGAACAGAACCTTACACTATACAATTCATGAACCATATGTTAATTTAACAATCACGGACTATTTAAAGTTACAAGGCTACTCTCACAGGAACCTTGTAACTTTAAAAAAAATACCCCAAAGTATTCTAGTGAATAATCAATGGGTATATACCTCTTACATTTTGAAATTAGATGATCAAATAACCATACACTTAATCGAAGACGAAACAGAAGGAACTATTGTTCCAGTTGCTCTACCATTGAACATTATCTATGAAGATGAAGATATCTTGGTCATTAACAAAGACAGTAACTGCCCGATTCATCCATCTCTTCATAATTATGACAATACCTTGGCTAACGGTGTTATGCATTACTACAAACAACAAGGCAAAGCCTTTGTTTTTCGCTGTGTAAATCGTCTGGATCGTGACACCACTGGATTGACAATTGTTGCAAAGCATAGTATAGCAGCATCTAACTTTTCAACTTTAATTTCAGAAAAAACACTAAAAAGAACCTATCTTGCAATTTGTGAAGGTGATGTTTATCCATCTGCTGGTACAATTTCTGCTCCCATTGCCAGAGTTGCAGGGTCTACCATAGAACGAACAGTGGATTTTGAACATGGTGAACATGCAGTCACACATTACGAAACAATCGAAAAAAAAGATGGATTAACACTGCTTGCCCTTCGGCTAGAAACAGGTCGAACCCATCAAATTCGTGTACATATGAAATATCTTTCCTATCCTATTATTGGTGACTTTCTTTATCATCCATCAAGTTTACAAATGCCAAGGCAAGCATTACATGCATATCAATTAGAATTTACACACCCCTTCACCAAGGAACATCTCATTCTAAAAGCGCCTTTGCCTAAAGATATGCTTCATTTTTTTTCAAATATACCTTTTTAATGTAGGAAAAAGTTTCAGATTCACCATACTCTGCAAGCATGGTTAAAAGTGCTTCCAAATCAGTCCTTGTCTCTTCATGCATGATATGTGGCATGCTTTCTATCCCATTTTTATAATAAAGGAGCGCATCCTGATTGGTATATGCTCCTTTATTATATACTTTTGAAGCACTAATACGATCAATAAGCATCTCCACTACATATTTTTTAGGCATTGGAGTTGGAAACATCCCCTGTCTGCTTCCCTTAACACTATAATCAATCCAATATTCATAATGATGTTTATTTCTTCCCTTGTGATGTAACCAGGCTTTTGAAAACCCATAAATCTCTCGTTCTTTATTGTTAGGGCTTCGGACTCCTTGATAATATCTCACTCCCACACAAAATTCTGTAAGACTATATTTAGAAAAATCATGAACAATACCCTGCCAGTATAATCCAACTTGAAAACAGCCTTTCAAAACCAGATATTTATGATATGTAATTGTTTTAAAGTGTTTCCATATATTGCTAAGCATAAATCTCCTTTTTTTGGTTAATTCCTTTTAAAATAATAATACTTTGTGGATTCACCAGATACTCCTTCACTTGCACTTGGTTTACTACAGACATTTGCTCCTGGGGTTTCATAGAGTTGTCTGTATTAAGAATTTCAAAGTAGAAATATCCTTTTGGTAATCTTGGTAGCTGAAATAACTTACTAGTCAAATCCATATTTATCAAAATAAAAATAAAATCATCCTGCATTTTGTCACTAACATAATAATTGGAATACAAAACAGCAAAGTGTTTGCTTTGAGGATACAATTTTAAAATCCACGCCTCTTCACCGTGAAAAGAGACATCCGGATAACCATATGCTTTATAATCCATTTGTCTTGGTCTTTTTTCCAAAGAAAAAATAGGATTATTTTTGCGAAAATCAATTATCCATTTTACGAACTGAAAAAACTCTTTATTTTTGGTTTTCAAATCCCATTGTATCCATGAAATCTCATTATCCTGACAATACGGATTGTTGTTTCCATTTTGTGTTCTTAAAAACTCATCTCCACTATATAATAATGGTACTCCTTGTGAAGTAAAAAGAAATAACAGTGCATTTACCATTTGCTTTTTTCGTAGCCGATTAATACTTTTTTTATTCGTTTCGCCCTCTATTCCGTAATTATAACTGTTATTATAATCAGTCCCATCTAGGTTGTCTTCACCGTTCGCCTCATTGTGTTTCCTCTGATAAGTTACCATGTCTTTTAGCGTAAAACCATAGTAATTGCTAACAAACTTAACCATCCCAATATAGTCGGGATTCTCGATGTAAAGATTCATAAAATCTGCGACTATCTCCTCATCACCCTTTAAGAATTTTCGGGCTGTTTCCATAAATTGATCATGGTACACACAAAGATTTTTTTGGAAGTTCGAAGTTCTTCTTCCATATATTTCTTCTACTGGAAAATATTCATAAAAAAACTTAATATGTTTCAATAAGGGATCTGTTGCTAAAAGTGTGATTGGCAAATCCTCGCCTTTCAAATGTACTCCATCAATATGATAAGTAAACACCCAATGTCGAATAACGTCTTGAATAAACGTTTGATTTTCACCCTTTTCAAAATAAAACTGTAACACAATTTCAAAACCATTAGCATGGAGGATATTTACCATATCCAGAAATTCTTCTGCTGGTCTTTTCGTAGCTGAATATGAATATTTAGGAGAAAAATAGGAACCCTTTTTAAATCCCCAGTAATTAACTTTTTGCTCTAAAGGCTTATAATTTGAATATAGAGGCTGATTCATTGGCAAATGATAACTTGCTATCGCTTGCTCTATGGTAAGGGGTTCTTTCAATGATGTTAAATTAGATTCAGAGAACTCATTACAAGGCATCAATTCAATGGTTGTTACTCCTAATTCTTTTAAATATTTCATTTTTTCAGTGATACCTAAAAATGTTCCTGGGTACTTTACTTTTGCTGATGGATCTTTAGTAAATCCTTTTACATGCAAACAATAAAGAATCGTTTCATGAAAAGAAAGAGCTTTCTTATTTTTGGGTGCACATAGGGTATCAATTGAAGGTATAAACTTAGGTAATTCTCGAATTTCTTTCGCATATGGATCAAAATATAAGCACTCATTTTGGTACAACTGATAGTAACAGGTGGAAAAATCCAGTCCATGAAGCACCATACTTGCTACGTTTCCTGTCAAATACTCTTCACAAAAAGGAACTCGAAATAGTTCTTTATAATTAGAATCATAGAAAACAACACCACAAGAATCTATCTTTTCCAATACCACTGCAATTTGATAACCATGTTTACATGTACTCACTCCTAGCGGAAACGGGTTTCCCCTTACTATCTTTAACTGTTTTGGTATCTTACTTTCCATTAAAATAACCATACCTTTCTCATTTGTTTCTAAGAATAGTACACAATTTGCGTAACACAAGTATTTTAACATATTTTTAATATTAAGAAAACAGGGAATAAAATGTGAAACAGGGAATAAAATCTGAAAATCAGTTGCCATTTCCTTGTTTTTTCTGTACAATCAAACTATGGATTTATAAATAAATTCTATAAAATTATTATAAGGAGGCTTATGATGAGCAAAGAAAACTTTGACGAACAAGAACTTGATGCCGAAGATATGACTGTTGAACTGGAACTTGAAGATGGTGAGATTGTAAATTGTGCGATTATTACCATTTTAGAAGTAGAAAATAAAGACTATATTGTGTTATTGCCTTTAGATGAAAATGGAGAAAATACCGATGGCGAAGTTTGGTTCTATCGTTATTTTGAAGACCAGGAAGATTTAGAAGCAGAACCAACATTAGAATTTATTGACGATGATGCAGAGTATGAAATGGTTGCAGAAGCTTTTGACGAGTATCTTGATCAAAGCGAGTTCGATGAAATTGTAGAGGAATAAAACTCTTCCCAGAAATCTGATGGTTTCTGGGATTTTTCATTTTTACTCCGAACCGATGTTATAAACAAAGACTCTTTTGCCCTTGTCATTGCTACATAAAGCATTCTTCTCTCTTCTTCTAACTCTTCCATCGTTCTTGCCTTCTTATGAGGTACCAAACCATGGTTAATGCCAGGTATGATAACATGATTGTATTCCAATCCTTTACTCCCGTGATAGGTGGAAAATACAAATTGATAATTTGAATTCAAACTTTTCTTTTCCCCAAGACTATTCATGTTATCTTTCATACTTTCTTTCAATTCATCCACAAACTGATCCATACAACTTACAAAAATTGAAACCGTTTGGTACTCACGCATCATATGCTTACATTGAGTAAGTGCTCGTTGAAGTATTGTTATATTATTTTTATCTTCCTTCTTCACAATTTCATCAATGGAATATATTTTGTGCAAGAAATACTGAAAGCTGGCAAAGGGTGTTAGATTTGAAATCATTTTTAAATCATGTACAAATCTTTCCGTGGTATGAGAAAAACCTGGTTTCCTTTTCATTTGTAGTATAAAGTCATCAAGGAAAAATGGTTCTTGAACATCCTTCCTTTGAAAATATCTTTGGGGTTTATTCATAATTTGTAGAAAACTAAATACATCCCTGTGGTTCATAGACAATTTAAGATAACAACAAAAATCTTTTAATAAATCCTTCACGATCTTCATTTCAGAATCCTTAAATTTCGTATTTAAGGAAACTTTATCATCCGATGTTTGCTGTAACAACGCTTCGTATTTTCTTAATTCTGTATTTGTTCGAAATAAAAAGGCTATGGTTATACAAGCTGCCTGTTTCGTCTCTTTTATATCTTGGATACTCTTAATATGTTTTTGTATCGCACCAAGTTCAAGTTCTTTGGATTCATAAACTCCTGTTCGTACTGCTGCGATGGAAGTTGAAGCCGATTCATAATTTATTCCACTTTCAATTTCCTTTTTATATCGGTATCCATTATGTGAAATAAAGTGGGTTGCAAATTCTATAATTTCTTTTCGTGATCGATAGTTTACTGTCAAATAGTAAACGGATGTTTTTATCAAGAGTTCACGAAAATAATTCATGATATTCTGATTGACTCCACGAAATCCATAGATTGCTTGGTCGTCATCTCCAACACAAAAAATATTTTCATGCACTGCTATTTTAATGATTAAATCAATTTGACTTTGATCTGCATCTTGAAATTCATCAATAATAAAATATTCGTATTGTTCTTGAATTTTCTGTAATATCTTTGGATTTTCTCTTAGTTTCCTTTGAGTCATGGATAAAAGGTCATCCAAATCCAATTTTCTGTTTTCTTCTTTTAACTGCTTATATGCAATATAATATTCTGAGCATTCAGAAGGCAATGAGTGTTTTTCCATTTTTCTAAATTCCAAAAATAATAGTTGAAATCCTTCTGTTGTTGGATTAAGTAATTGTTGTTGCTCTTTCGTAGCATTGTGATAAATCTGCTTTATATATTGTATTTTTTCTTCTAATTGGAGGATACAGGATGATTGAAATCCAAAGAATTGTACTAAAATCGATAAAAAGTAAGAATGAAATGTTTGAAATGTTATGTTATTTTTAGAAACAGAGTTTAGGGGCATCTGTTTACGCTCTTTTAAATAGCGCTGCTGCATTTCCTCCGCAGCAGCCTTAGTAAATGTTATTACAAGTATTTTATCAGGAGAAACATTTTTTTCGATTAATCGTTGTAATCGTTTTATAATAACAAAGGTTTTCCCTGATCCAGGTGGAGCAATCACCAAGGCAGGACCTCGTTCATGCTCCATTGCTTTTTTTTGTTCTGGATTCACAAGTAAATTCAATTAAATTCCTTTCTCTAGTAAAGAAATTCCAACTTTTATTCGACGTATGGATTCATCTTTTCCAATGATTTCCATTATTTCTGTTACTCCAGCAGGTGTCATCTGTTTGCCAGATACCGCTGTTCGAACTGGCCACATAACGTAACCATTCTTAAATCCTTTTGTCTCTACATACTCAACAAGGCAAGCATAAAGACTATCATTGCTATAATCCTGATGATTTTCTAAAATCGGTAAAATTTCTTTTAAAACCAAAAGAGATGACTGTGTGTCTGTTTTCATTTTTTTATGTTCATACATCGAAATTTCATACTCTGGTAAGGTCTCAAAAAAATCTATCATCGGAATAATGTCAGGAAATACTTCTATTCGGGATTTCACTAATTCTGCAATTTTTATCAGATTCATATCCTTTGAAATCACTTGTTTGATATATGGCAAAGACATTTCATAAAATCTATCAAAGTCCATACGCTTCATATATTCGCCATTCATCCATTTTAACTTGGTATAATCAAATACAGCTGGTGATTTCGACATTTTATGGAAATCAAAATCTTTTACAAGTTCTTCCAAAGTAAAAATTTCTTTATTATCTTCAGGACTCCAACCCAACAATGCAACAAAATTAACAATTGCTTCCGTTAAAAATCCCTGATCAATTAAATCTTCATAGGATGAATGTCCACAACGCTTAGATAATTTGTGATGTTCTTCATCTGTAATCAAAGGACAATGTACATACACTGGTACTTCCCAACCAAATGCTTGGTATAAACGATTATACTTTGGTGAAGAAGACAAATATTCATTTCCTCTAACGACATGTGTGATTTTCATTAAATGATCATCCACAACATTCGCAAAATTATAGGTTGGAAAGCCGTCCGATTTTATTAATATCATGTCATCTAATTCCGAATTATCAACTGTGATATCTCCATATATTTCATCATGAAATGTTGTAGTGCCTTCTGGATTATTATTTTGTCGAATGACATAAGGCAATTTATTATTTAAATTATGTTCCACTTCCTGACTACTTAAATGCAAACAATGTTTATCGTATACATTAATTTCTTTTCCTGCAACGATTTGAGTAAGTGTAGCTAATCTTTCTTTGTCACAAAAACAATAGTAAGCTTCCTTCTTTTCGATTAACTGCTTTGCGTATTCTAAGTAAATTCCACTTGCCTGTCTCTCACTTTGTACATAAGGACCATATCCTTTATCTAAATCAGGACCTTCATCGTGTTTCAGTCCTGTCTTTTCTAAAGTACGATAAATAATGTCCACTGCACCTTCAACAAGACGTTCCTGATCGGTATCTTCGATTCGAATAATAAAATCTCCATCTTGATGCTTTGCAATTAAATACGCATATAAAGCTGTTCTTAAATTTCCCACATGCATGCGTCCTGTTGGACTAGGTGCAAATCGGGTTCTGATTTTTTCCATCACAATTGTCCTTGCCTTTCCTATCAAATAAATTCTATTTTACAACACTTTTAGTCTATTGGCAATTTTCTTGATGCTTCTAATTTAAACTTTTGCAGTTCTTTAGCAGCCCTGTCAATTGGTATGTTAGTACCAGCTCCTGCAACACAGCCGCCTGGACAAGCCATCCCTTCAATTAAGCAACCGTCCTTTTTACCAGCCTTAGCAAGCATCAATATCTTCTTACAGTCAGAAAGCCCTTCGGCATGTTCAATATTAACCTCTACATCTGGATAAAGTTCGGTTATACAGTCATGAATTGCACTAGCAACACCTCCTGCTACACCATAACCTCTACCTGCCCCAGTTGCATCATCCACTTTATCACGATGATTCATTTCTTCAAGTAACATGGATTTTGCTTCAAACATTCCTGCTAATTCTTCAAATGTAATAACAAAGTCTACATCCGAACGAACGGAAGTACGCATAGCCTCAAGCTTTTTAGAAGCACATGGACCAATAAATACAACTCCAGCATCCGGATGTTCTTCTTTTATAACTCTTGCTGTTGCAACCATAGGTGTCAACTCATTGGATATATTAGCAATGGTTTCTGGGAAAAACTTCTTTGCCATTTCTGACCAAGAAGGACAACAGGATGTAAGTAAAAAAGGTAACTCTCCCGTTACTACTTTATGTGCATAATGATGAGCTTCTGCAACACAACCAGCATCTGCACCAATCGCTGTTTCATACACCTCATAAAATCCAATTTCCTTTAAAGCACCTTTGATCATATCTGGTGTTGCTTTTGGTCCAAACTGACCAACAAAAGCCGGTGCAACCTGCGCAATAATCTTTTTTCCTTCCTGCATAGCACGTATCAGCTGAAAAATCTGTGATTTATCAGCAATGGCACCAAAAGGACAGTTAACCATGCATTGTCCACATGACACGCATAGACTATTATCAATTACCGCACGATTTCTTTTATCACTCTTAATTGCATTTACACCACAAACCGCAGAACAGGGTCTCATTTGATGGGTTATTGCATCATAAGGACATACGGATTTACATTTTCCACATTTAATACATTTTTCCTGATCAATATAACTCTTTCCATTAATCATGCTAATTGCATCTTTAGGGCAGACTTCACGACAAGGATGTGCAAGACATCCCATACACTGATCCGTTACACGATAAATATTAACAGGGCAGGCATTGCAGGCAGATGGAATTACCTGCATGAGAGGAGGTTCGTAATAAGTTTCTGATATATTACTTTCTTCTAAACCCTGCGTAACGTGTATTGGCATATTCTCTGGTCTTAAGCTCATGCCCATAGCTAATCTGAGGCGTTCACGCATCACAGCTCGTTCTCGGTATGTACTTTCCCAATAAACAGAATCATCCTCATTAACAATTTTATATGGCAATGCTTCCATATCATCTTTTAAGTTTGTTGAGTGATATGCTAAATTAGCCACTTCACGAAATACGGTTCTTCGAACTTTTCTTACCTGTGTTTCGATTCCTCTCATAATACCTCCAAAATTAGGGAAAATCCCCATCACTTTAATCTATTTTGACATAAAGTAATGAGGAAATCAAGTTCATGGTTTGAATTTGTTATTTTTTTATCAATATCACAAATTTTGTCATTTTTAAAGAAATACTTTGTAGCAAAATACAACATTTGAATACTATTTATCTTCCTGTTCCTAAAAAAAACAATGCCATAGTTCCTGGCCCAGAATGTGCACCAACTGTCGGTCCCACTTCATTTATTAAAAAGTTTCGCTCCCCAAAGCGTTTCACAATTTCTTCTTTCAATAATTCTACATCTTCCAAACAATCACCATGGCTAATAAAGATATCTGGATTCTTATCCATAAATTCTTCTGTCATTTTTTGTTCCATATAATCAGCTAAGGCATGTAAGGATTTTTTCCTTCCTCGAACTTTGTTAATTGGAATTAGATGACCTTCGTTATCAACGTGTAGTATTGGTTTAATACTAGCAAGGCTTCCTATAATAGCGGTTGCATGACTTACTCTTCCACCTCGGTAAAGATGATTCAAATCATCCACTGTAAAAATATGCACAAGATTTAATTTTATATCTTCTAAGTAGGCTGCAACTTCTTCAATTGTTTTGCCTTCCTTCTTTTTTTGTAAAGCCAAGTGAATCAATAATCCTTGACCGAGAGATGCACACAAACTATCAACAACAATAATCTTAGCATTGGGATTCTCTTCCATAATCTCCTGTGCAGCGATTTGACCACTACCGCAGGTTCCGCTTAATCCAGAGGAAAATGCAATATACAATAGCTCATTATTTTCATTTAAATATTCTTCAAATTTATCCTTTGCCTGAGTAGGATTAACCTGAGAGGTGGTGGACATATTTCCCTCTCTCATCAAGCGATAAAATTCTTTTATATCCAATTTTTGAAATTCATCATATACCTGTTCACAGATTGTATAAGATAAATATAATACACCAATATTATTTTGTTCTAAATATTCTTGTGGTAAATCTGAATTTGAATCTGTTACTATCTTAAATTCTGCCATTTTCTAATCCTCCAGTTTGGGTTTCAAAAAATACAATAAAAGTACTTCCTTATTATACATGATAAATACTTGTAATTCAAACTTTTTTACTTGTTTTTTGACAGGAAAATCCCTCTGTCTCAAAAGAAACAGAGGGCATCCTGTAAGGGGAAATGATAGGTTTAAACCTAATCATTGTGGAAAACAATTATTTTGTAGTACTTCCAAAACCACCATTTCTGATCTCAGTTGTTTCATCATCCACGGTAATTCCATATTCAACAAATATACCTTGCATAAAACCTGTGAAAGCATCTAAATTTAGTGATTTATTTTCATTAGAGTCATTGGTAATTTTTGCGAAAATATGTCCCTCATTATCCGAAAAATAATAATCACCATCTATAATACCCACCGTATTATTTAACTGAAGTCTGAATTTAAATCCCAATCCACTTCTTGGGTATAATTTAAGCACCCATCCTTCCTCCATGGAAACTCTGATCCCTGTTGGGATCTTTATGGTTTGCCCAGGCTTTAAACATATAGAAAAAGGAAGTAAAAAGTCATATCCGGCACTATCTTTTGTTGCTCGTTTCGGCAATTCCAATGATTGATACATCTGTTCTATTTCTTGGATTGAGTATAATGTTTCAAACTCACTCATTCCTTCCTTAAACTGACTTTCACTAACTTTTTCAAATCTTGCAATGCGTTTCATTTTACTTTATTCCTTCCAGTCTTTCTGTCATTCCTGATAATCAGCACAATGTAGTATTGGCTTTTTCGGATCTGTGGATTTTAATGTTTTCTTAACATCTATCACTCTCTGATTTTTACTGCCCTTCCACAAAAGCTTTACATCTAACAAATCCAACATAAATTCTCCATCAACCAGAACATCAACATACTCCATTAAACTATAATGAAATATTTGTTCCCATGAATCACCCGTATATAGCCAAATGGTTTTTGCTGGAAACTGTTCCTTAATTTCCTCCATTAAGCTTCTTACATCAAGTCGGTTTGCTGCATGTAAAGGATCGCCACCAGAAAATGTTATCCCCGATATATATGGTTTAGATAATTGATCAAATATTTCATTTTTTGCATTTTCATCGAATAAAAGTCCGCCGTTTGGATCCCATGTAATGGGATTGTGACAACCTTTACAACAATGAGAGCACCCGGATAACCATAAAACTACACGCAGGCCATTGCCGTTTCGCATATCATCTTTTGTAATGTTGTGATATCTCATGTTTACATGCTCATCCTTTCTGCGATTTCTGCCATTTTCGCATCATTCAGACGGGTATCTCCATGTACCCTTGAATAAGATAAATATCCATTCATACGATCGATTTTAGTTAAATTTTCACTTCCGCATTTTGGACAAATATCCATCTCTAGTTCTTGATGACCACAGTCATCACAATAGGCAAGTGAAAGATTGACACCTTCATAAAAGCCCATATCCATAGCTCTGCGAATCAATGTTTTGATAGCATCCATATTATAGTCAATCGGATATTTTACATATTGTATTTTCCCACCATTGCTTAATTCCCAAAAGCGAAATTCCAAATCTTGTTTTTCAATTGGAGTAAGATTTTCTGTTACATGACAGTGAAAACTATTGCTTACGTATTCACGATCTGAAACACCTTCAATAATTCCATATTTCTTTCTAAATTGCTGTACTTGTAATCCACATAAATTCTCAGCTGGTGTTCCATAAATAGCATACAAATTTCCATCTTCTGTCTTAAATTGATTTACCTTTTTATTAATATGTTCTAGTACTTCCAAAGCAAATGCACCATCTTCTACAAGACTCTTATTATTATAAAGCATTTGCAACTCATTAAGCGCAGTAATCCCAAAGGATGCAGTTGCATATTTTAATAAGGGTTTGATTTTATCTGTTAGTTTTAAGTTTCCATTCAGAAAACCACCTTCACAATATGCTAACGGATTAGTCGATGCTCTCATTTCGCCCAAATAAGCATAGGTGCGCATATGTAAGCGTCGAATTAACTCCAGATAATAATCTAGAACCTCAAAGAAATCTTTGCTTTCATGCTTCGCTTTTGCAAGTATCATTGGCAAATGTAAGGAAACTGCACCAATATTAAAACGCCCAACAAAAACTGGTTTATCCTGATCATCTACTGGATACATTCCACCACGTTCATACCAAGGGGATAAGAAAGCACGACAGCCCATAGGGGAGATAATTCTTCCATATTGCTTATACATACTTGCAACATAACCCTTGCCCGACAAACTCAACCAATCTGGATACATGGTCTTCGCAGAACATTGAACACCTGCTTCAAACACGTCTTCCAGTTCTTTTCCTGGTCCATGCAGATTCTCATCATACAAAAATACAATTTTAGGAAATAACACTGGTTTTTTGCAATTGTTTTTACCCTGACCTCTACGTCTCACATTTAACATAGAAATCATTGCAAGTTTGGCAAATCTACCAGTACCCGTTCCTGCTGTAACGGTAATAAAAGGATAATCGCCACGACTGCTTGCCACCGTATTAAATTTGTATTCCCAACCTTGAAAACCTTGTTCAAACTCTTTAACCACATCCGCGTATGCTTCTGCAGAGGCTGTTCTTTCATCAATACCTAGTCTTAAATATTTGTCCTTATTTTTACGATAGGACTTTTCTGCATATGGTTCTAATATAGTATCCACACTTGGCACTGTAAAACCGCCATATTGCTGGCTCGCTGCACTAAGAACAATATCACCAATTACATCAAAAGCAACATCTAAAGTCTTTGGCTCGTTGTACCAGATATTTCCCATCTCAAAACCGCCAGCCAAAACTTTTTCCACATCAAACAAACAACAATTCATAGTATCTCTTCTTGCAGACATATCATGTACATAGATATATCCATCACGACAAGCCTGGATTTCTTCTGTAGTCATAAAAAATTTCTGATATAATTCTTTATTTAATTGATTAAAGATTAAGCTTCTTTTTGTAGAAACCAAAGCAGAATCTGTATTTGCATTTTCTTTATCACCTACATACATAATTGACTGGCTTTTTTTATATACATCATCCAGCATACGTACAAAATCCTGTTTGTAATTACGGTAATCCCGATAACTTTTTGCTACGATCGGTTTCACTTCCTCTAAGGCACTTTCTACAATATTATGCATTACTGGAATAGGAATTTGTTGATTTTCTAATTCTTCTACTTTCTCAATTACATAAAGACAGATTTTTTTCTTTTCTTCTTCTGTAAATTTTGTCAAAGCTCGATATGCACTCTTACCAACAGCATCCACCACTTTATTAATATTAAATACTTCAAGACTACCATCCTTTTTTACTACCATAATTGGATTTTTGGTACTAAAAAGTATTGTGTAATCACTTTGATCCTCTGATTGTAATTCTACCTGGCTCCCCATCATTTACAACTTCCTTTCGTTCCATTACCACTTTACACTTTTATAAATCTAGTATATTGTATTTGAATTAATCACAATACACTATATATTGTATGCTATAACAAGTATATGAAAATACATCCCATGTGTCAATGATTTGAATCATAAAAAATTAACAAAAAAAGAAAGGACATCTTGTATTAATTGCCTTTCTTTCTCCTATTTAAATAGAATCTAAAATATTCGTCAAATATTCTTTGTATTGTTCCTTAACCCACTCAGGTTCTTTTATCAAAACCTTTGAACTTAGACCAGTTACCCAGCCAAAAAATTGATGACTAAGCGCTATTTTTACACGCAATCGAAATTGCTTCTCATCTATTTTTCGAATATCCACGTCTTTTCCAAATCGATCAATGATCACCCCAATTAATTGACTGTCACAAAGTAGGGTTACCATTACTTCCTCACCACCATACATTCCAAATGTAGTCCTTGAATAACTTCCAATGTCAAAAGATTTAAAATGTTCATTTCCTTCCCGCAATAAAGAAATATTTTTCATGTTTTTCATTTTATCAACACGATAATGTTTGATTTTTGAATCTTTACCATCATAAGCCACCAAATAATAATTATCATCATTAAAGGTAAGTGCAAAGGGACTTACCAGATAATTTTCTCCTTTTCTTTTTAAGGCAAGATCCTTTTCCACTGTCCATTCGCAGTATTGAAAACTTATTTTTTGATTTTGCTGCATCGATTGATGAATCACATCAACATTATAAAAAATACTTTCATTGATCGTTTTAATTCGATTTGATACATAAACCTGTCTTTGTAATTTATAGGCATCAAAACGGCTTACAAATGTTTCCAGCTTCTTAATTAGATTTTGTGATTTTTTTAATGTGATAAATTTTGATGCCTGAACTGCATCTACTAATAGTTTTAATTCAGCTAACTCAAACTCACGTTCCCCTAAAAAATATCCTCCATCGGTTTTGGATTTTTTGCAAATAATATCATAACCAAACTGTTCTAGTTGTTGCATATCATCATAAATACTTTTTCGTTCAGCGCTGATTTCATAGGATTCTAATTTTTCAATCAAAGCTTTTGTAGAAATTGGATGTTCTTCATCAGAAAATTCTTTTAATATTTTAATAATATATAACAATTTTAATTTTTGATTTTGAGATTTCGCCATTTCCTAACCAACCTTTTCATTTTTGCTACAATAATTGTTCTATTTCCCATAAATTTGATATGGTAAAATCTGGTTTTATATCTATCTGAGGCAATACATTCTCTGGATTATACCAACATGTTTTGATTCCGTATAGCAAACCACCTTTTATATCGCTGCTTAAAGAATCCCCAACAATTAATACACGCTCTTTTTGAACGGTACCAATCTTTTGAAAAACAAAATCAAAAAAACGAGGGTCTGGTTTTGGATAACCTATTTCTTCCGATATAAAAACCGCATGCATAATCTGATTTATTCCAGAAAGTGATAATTTAGTCTCTTGAGTTTTTTTTACTCCATTTGTAACAATATATTGCTTTATAAGTCCTTTGTACTTTTGGCAGAGCGTAATGCTATCATCCTGAACAAAATAGGTATTGGCTAGTACTCTTTGATAGTAATCCTGAAAAAGTCTTGCATCTACGGATGTAATTTCAAGAGTTTCAAATAATTTTTCAAATCGTCCATATATCACATCATCCTTCTGGATGGTTTGTTCTTCCAACTGTTTCCAAAGATTCTTGTTTATTCTTTGATAGGTATCTTTTATTGCTTCATCAAACGGAAGTTGAAACTCTAGAAAACTAGTTCGAAGAGCATAATCCTCAGTTTTTTCAAAGTTTAATAAGGTGTTATCAACATCCCATAATAGTACATCAAAATTCTTCATCATTCACAAAGAAAGGATGTCCACAAAGGAACACCCTTACCCCTTCTTTCTATTTATCGTTTACTCTTTTGTTGCGATTTGTCTATCTTTTCTTTTACGAAGTGATATGCCAATAAACCAACCACTGATTGCAAGAATTACCATAATTCCAAACAAAATCAAATATGATGCAAACTGACTGATAAATGCCATTAAATTATCCATAATTTTCATCTCCATTTTTTTACTACAACAAGAATAGTTGTATAGCTTATATAGTTGTATCATAGCACCACAAAACCAGTATCGTCAAGAAGATTACTTCCGTCTGCAGCACTGGTTGCAAGTACATCACAGCGTTCATTTTCCAGATGTCCCTGATGACCTTTGACCCAGGTAAACGTTAATTTATGTGGCTTCGCAGCCTCTAATAAACGCTTCCATAAATCAATGTTTTTGACTGGTTGTCTGGTACTATTTTTCCAATTATTTTTTTGCCAGTTATCAATCCATTTCTGATTAAAAGCATCTGTTACATATTTAGAATCACTTACTACCTCTACTTCACAAGGCTTGGTTAGTTTTTCAAGCCCTATAATAACTGCCAAAAGTTCCATTCGATTATTTGTCGTTTTTTTAAATCCTCCAGAGTATTCTCTTTCATGAGTTACCCCGTTTTGGTCTATATATTTTATTATTGTTCCATAACCACCAGGTCCATCTGGATTTCCTCTGGCCGAACCATCGGTATAAACAAATACTTTCAAGTGTATATCCTCTTTTCTTTATAGACTCCATCGTCCTGTTTCTATAAATTGTTTTGCCATTTGATTTGCTTCTTCAATAATATTTTCCTCATACCCTATAATACCAAGTAACTGAATTGCATTACGGCTGGTTGCTTTGCCCATTTTCAAAATGTATGGAAAAACAATATCTCCATCTTTAAATTCTTCCTCAAAATGATAATTATCATACGCTTGTTCCAAAAGACTGGTAAGTTCGATATCATGTGTTGCTGCAAATGATAGAACCTTAGTTCCACTTAAACTCTTTAATATGCGACTGGATGCTGCAATTCTTTCCACCGTATTGGTACCTCTTAAAACCTCATCCACAAAACATAACACTGGGACTTGCTCGGTTCCTATTTGATCCAAAATACGTTTTAAACTTTTTATTTCAACAATATAATAACTTTCACCTTGTTCCATGTTATCTCTTAGAGCCATGGAAGTCATCACGCGAAAAAAGGTACTTGTAAAGTTGTCTGCCAAAACAGTAAATACCGTCTGTGCTAGAACAGCGTTGATTGCAACTGTTTTTAAAAAAGTAGATTTGCCGGATGCATTCGATCCCGTCAATAAAATACCTTGCTGCGTTTGAAACGTGTTTTTAACTGGTTCTTTTAAATAGGGATGATAGAGATTGGTGGTTGATATACCCTTTTCAGTAACGAATTCTGGAACACAGTATTTATCAAGACTTGCTCTAAAGCATCCGATTGAAAGTATTGTTTCCAAGTAACCACAGATTGATATAATCTGATCTAATTCCTTCTTATGTCCTGTCAACGCACGAAACATTCGATTAAATACCATTAAATCGAAATGAAAAAGCATATTCATATAAACAAAAATCACATCAAGTGGATTACTTCCATCTGCTGTCTTCATAACAAATCCCGAATTTTTATAAAAATTCTTAAAGTTTTTTTTGAGATTTTTTAGTTCTTCACGCTCGTTTTGGATAACCGGTGCATTCACCTTTCCAATTCGTTCAATATGATTCAGAATTCGAAAAAGATAGGAAAAACTGGTAATAAAAGGTTCCATTTCTCTTTTATCTTTAATATAGGTTACAATATTGTAACATGCCAAACCTATGATTGTCATAAGTCCCGGAAAAAAATCAACTGTCGCTAATAAAATACAAGGAATAAAAGCAAGAATCTGCAAAATATGCTTTATATTCCCCTTTTGTTCCATATTATCTAAAAAATCAAGATAATCATAAATAGAATATTTACCCGTATATCCGATTCCTGCAAATACCTCTTGTAAATAAATTCTTTTATCCTGTTCCTTCATAAAATAATCTACTTTACGATCTTGTTCCTTTAAATAATCAAGATCAAATTTTAAGGTACGAAGTGTATGGTACAGATATTCTTCACCCGTGGCACTGTGACTATGATCCATCAATGTAAACAGTCGATCCATTTCCAAATCATTCCAAGTGATAGAATCGATTTGAAAACCCTCTTGATGTTTCTCAAAGTATCGCCCCAGGCTATCTATTCTTTCACTATGATATTCTTTCTCTGGAAATTTACCATAGGAATCTCTCAATTTATTTCGAAATTTTATTTTTTGATTTCTTTGATCCCATAATCCTTTTACCACAAACAGTATAAGTGCAATGACAATGACACCAAGAAAAATTACGTATTCCATACTATAAACTCCTGCCCTGATTCCTTTATTTCAATAAATGTGATGGCCCAAATCCTTTGGGAAGCATTTGAGAAAGTGTATATTGTTCATACTCTGTGGGACTTTTGGCTACAATTACTTCAAACTCTTCTGGATTACAAAATTCCATCATCACCTGCAAACAATGTCCACAAGGATACGCAAATAAACTTTCTCCATGTTTGGGTCCACCAGCTATAACAATTCCCTCAAAATCTTTCTTTCCTTTACAAACAGCCTGCATAATGGCATTTCTTTCTGCACATATAGTCCCACCATATGCCGCATTTTCAACATTTGCACCTTCATAGATGGTTCCATCTTTACAAATAAGAGCAGATCCAACATGAAAATTAGAATATGGTGCATAACTTAAATTTCTCATCTGAAATGCACGTTCTATTAATTCCTGTTTTTTATTCATACAAGTACCTCTTTCTTCTATATATTCTTCATTTCTTTCACGCAACGAGTAATCAAACGTTTTAACTTAGGCGCTGCTTGATTTGCTGCTTCCTGAACCTCTTCATGGGTTAATGGTGTTTTACTTATTCCAGCAGCCATGTTACAAATACAAGAAATTCCACAAATTTTCATTCCCATATGATTCGCTGCTATAGCTTCTACAACGGTTGACATTCCAACAGCATCCACATCCAACTTCTGCAACAGTTTAATTTCAAAGGGAGACTCAAAAGACGGTCCTGTTAATTGTGCATAAACGCCTTTCTGAATAGAAATTTTTTCTTCTCTTGCTGCTTTGATAATAATATTTTGCAATTCTTTATGATAGACTTCGGACATATCTGGAAAACGAACACCTAACTCGTCGATATTACGTCCCATCAATGGATTTTGAACAAACATCGAAACATGATCTGTTAAAAGCATCAGATCTCCTGCTTGAAAATTCTGATTAATTCCACCAGATGCATTGGTTAGAAACAGTTTATCTGCACCTAAAAGTTTCATTACTCGAATGGGTAAAACCACATCTGAAATTGGATAGCCTTCATAAAAATGTACTCTACCCTTCATGCAAACTACTTTTGTCTCTCCCACGTAACCAAAAATGTATTTCCCTTCATGACCTGGCACTGTTGAAATTGGAAATCCTGTTAATTCATGATAATCCACTTCACACTCTACCTGTATCTGATTGGCATAATCTCCAAGACCTGAGCCAAGTACAATCGCAACCTCGGGTTCAAATGTTGTTTTTTTCCTTATTTCCTCTACAATCCCTTGAATCTTTTCAAATTCTCTCATGATTTTCTCCTTTTATACAAGTGGTGAAACAAAACGTAGAAAAGCTTCCACGATTCGTCCGGTTAAGCCACTTTTTATTTGATATTCTTTTATTTCTTTACTAAGTTTCATTGTTTTTAAGGCATCTTTCTTCAAATCCATAACAGCCTTACAATGATACATAAATGTCCCACATTCAAAATGTAAGTATAGGGAACGATAATCTAAATTGATTGTTCCTACAACAGCAACACGATCATCACTCACAAAACTTTTCGCATGTAAAAATCCAGGTGTATATTCATAAATTTTCACACCAGCCTTTAGTAGTGCAGCATAATTTGACCTGGTTAAACGATAGACCATTTTCTTATCAGGAATCGCTGGTGTTACAATTCTGATATCAACACCTCGTTTTGCGGCCAAACAAAAAGAACTTTTCATTTCATCATCCAAAATTAAATACGGTGTAAATATATAAACATAGTCTTTGGCTGCATTGATAATTTCTGTATAAATATTTTCTCCAAGTTTTTCATTATCCAGTGGTGAATCACCAAATGGCTGAACATAGCCGTCACTTTCAAATCGTTCCTTCGTATGCGCATAAGGTGAAAACTGAGTGATATCTGCATCTATTGGTTTGAATCCAGCCCAAATTTCTAAAAACATTAAGGTAAAACTCCAGACACCCTCTCCTTTTAGTTTTACGGCTGTGTCTTTCCAATGACCAAATCTTTTTTTCTGATTAATATATTCATCTGCTAGATTAATCCCACCATTAAATGCGGTATGTCCATCTATAACCAAGATTTTTCTATGATCTCGATTATTTAAAACCAATGAAAAGAAAGGAAGAAATGGATTGAAAGGCAAACAACGAATCCCAAGAGCTTCCATTTTTTTATCATAACCCTTAGGTAACAAAAAAATAGAACCTACGTCATCATAAATTAACCTTACATCAACACCCTGTTTTGCCTTTTTTACAAGAATATCCAAAATTGTATTCCACATATATCCTTCATCAATTATAAAATATTCCAGAAAAATAAAATGCTCAGCGCGCTCTAACTCTTCGAGCATATCTTGAAACATCACTTCACCAACAGGGTAATAGGTGGTTAAGGTTTTGTCATAAATTGGAAAATCGCTTTGTTTTAGAATATATTGGCTTATTTGAGCATCTCGTTTATCCATTTGTTTTAGTTCTTTAATAATATGTAGCTTTTGAATATAATCATTTCGATACATTTGATGTGTTAAATTAAGTTTATTTCGGAGTTTTTTACTAGGTCTTTTGTCACCAGAAAACAAATAAAAAAGACCACCAAAAATTGGCAACATCAATATCAAAATAATCCAGCTGATTTTGTAAGAAGCATTTTCTTCTTTGTTAATCAGATAAAGCACCATACCAATACTGATTAAATTTAAAAGCAAACTCAAATAAACAGAATACTTCGTTAAGACAAGAATCGCATATACAAACCATCCAACCTGAATTCCAAGAAGAAAAAAAGTGATGAATATACGGCTGATTAATATTTTCAGTAACTTCACATTCTCTTTCCTCCTGTATCCGAATTCATAATACTAATTTAACATAAACGAAAAGAGAAATCCACATGGATTTCTCTTTATCCACATGGATTTCTCTTTATCCACATGGATTTCTCTTTTCGTTTATTACAATTCCTTCCCTATCTTTCTTCACGATAATAATTCACTCCAAGACTTGCTGGTAAATTCATGCTTTTACTCTTTTTCATACTACTTACAACAAGAACTAATGCAGTTATAACAAAGGGAAGCATATCATAAAACGCATTGGGTAAGTGAATAATATCTTTTGGCGCATAATATTTTAATACACGTAAAGCTCCAAAAATAAAAGAACCCCAGATAGCATGGGATGGTTTCCAGTTTGCAAAAATAACCAGTGCAACTGCAATCCAGCCAAGACCGTTTACATTATTGCTAATCCAAACGCCACCATTGATAATCATAGAACAGTAAGCACCACCAATACCGCAAATAGCTCCTCCAAGTATGATATTAATATATTTTAATTTTGTAACTTGAATTCCTGCAGCATCTGCAGCCGCTGGATTTTCTCCAATTGCAGAAATATTGAGACCATTTTTCGTCTTATTTAAATAGAACCCGACTATTAAAGCCATTATAACACCTAAATATACAAATACATTATGAGAAAACAACAACTTTCCAAGTATAGGAATATCACTCAGAATTGGTATCGTAACAGTTCGCATACTTTCTGTTACATGTTGAGGCAATTTCAAAGTACCATCTTCCGATTGATTTAGCATAATAATCCCTATAAAATTAGCCAGTCCAATCCCAAATATGGTGAGTGTTAAACCACATACGTTTTGATTTGCCATAAATGTAACAGTTAAAATAGCATATACAAGAGCTGCCAAGCCACCAGCAATACTAGATGCTATCAGTGCAATCAGAAAGCTATCTGTCTGGTAACCAAACATAAATCCGGCACAAGCACCTATTGCCATCATTCCTTCTACACCAAGATTCAGATGTCCTGTTTTTTCTGTAATGATCTCACCCAGTGTTCCAAACAAAAGAGGTGTTCCTGCACCGATTGCAGCAACTAAAAAATTTAAAAACATTTCCATTTTATACCCCCTTCTTTTTTGTCAGTTGAAACTGATATCGTACAAAAAATTCACAACCTAATATAAAAAATAAAATAATTCCCTGCAATACATCTGAAGAATCTGTAGATAAGCCAAAGGTAGACTGTACAACACTACTTCCTTTTTCTAAAATGCTAAACAAGAAAGAAACTACTAGAATCATAAAAGGATTTAATTGTGCTAACCATGCAATGATAATCGCTGTAAATCCTACTCCTCCAGCAACACTTGTTGTTAACGTAATATCTGAACCCGTTGCCTGAATCATACCACCAAGACCACAGATTGCGCCTGAAAAAAACATCGTTCTCAGAATGATTTTTTTAACATTCATACCTGCATATCTTGCCGTATCCTGGCTTTCACCTACTACACTTATTTCATATCCCTGTTTTGAATACTTAATATAGATAAAAATCAGTATCACTAAAATGAGTGCGAAAATCCAACCAATCTGTACCCCAAAAAGCTTATCCAAAGCAGCATTTTTGTCAAAACGAGCGATTTTAGGAAACCCTTGCGATTTTGGATCCATCCATGGACCATCTCTTAAAAAAGATACGATATGTAAAGCAATATAATTTAACATTAGAGTAAATAAGGTTTCATTGGTATTAAATTTCACTTTAAAAAAAGCGGGAAGCAAGCCCCATAACCCACCACCTATAAAACCTGCAATCATCATGATCAAAATCAACAATATATGATTAATTCCAGAAAAAAACAAAGCAAAATACGATGCAAAAATGGCTCCCATAATAATTTGACCTTCAGCACCAATATTCCAAAACTTCATTTTAAATGCCAGGGTTACTCCTAATGATGTAATCAGAAGTGGAATCATTATTTTAATAGTAGCCTGAACTGCCATTTCACTACGAAATGCTCCAGATAAAATCGTAGCATATATTTCAATTGGATTATGACCAATCACTATAATAAACAATGCTCCGGCTAGTAAAGACAACAGAACAGCCACCATACGGAACACTGCAATTTTACGACTTGTTATTTCCGCTTTTTTTACAATTCTTACAAGAGGTTCTCTTGTTATCATCTTACTTTGATTCATCGGACATAACCTCCTTCATATTCTCGCCAGTCATAAGAAGACCAATTTGCTCCTTGGTTACATTTTTAGCATCTACAATTCCTGTGATTTTACCATGGCAGAGAACTAATATACGGTCTGATAATTCTAACAATACATCAAGGTCTTCTCCTATAAACATAACAGCAACATTTTTATCTTTCTGCTCATTTAATAAATCATATACTGTATAGGAAGAATGAATATCCAAACCACGTACAGGATATGCCGTTATGAGTAAATGAGGATTTGACTCGATTTCTCTACCTAACAATACCTTTTGAACATTACCACCACTCATTAACCGTACAGGTGTTTCAATGGATTGAGTTACAATTCCTAATTTTTTAACTAATTTTTCTGCAAGATCTTTTGCAGGTTTTTTCTTAATAAAAGGACCTTTCCCAACCTTGTAACTTTTTAAAAGCATATTTTCGGTCATTCCCATGCTGGCAACCAAGCCCATTCCAAGACG
>CANRGO010000015.1 GCA_947630125.1 uncultured Lachnospiraceae bacterium
AACTATAGCAGTTTTCAAAAGCAGAATCTCCGATTAAATTCACGGACGACGGTACTACAAAATTCAACAAAGAACGGCATTCTTTGAAGGCATTCATTCCAATTTCTCGTAAACTACTACTAACACCAGCAAAGCTAACTCCCGATAGATTGGTACAATTTTGGAAGGCACCATCTCCAATTACCTGTAGCCCATTGTTAAAGTAAACATTGCTTACTTTACTACCTTTAAATGCATTGTCACCAACCCCATAGATATTAGAAGGAATATTAAGGGTTAAAAAATTTGTTTTTCCTTCAAAGACACCTGTGGTTGTGTAACTATCACTTGAAGGAATATAAGCCTGATCATTGATATAATTAATTGGTATCATCAAAGGTGCATAGATCGGATCATTTTGATAAATCGTAATCCACTGACTACGGTTTGCAAGAGTACAAGGTGTCATGGTAGTTACTTCTTCTGTCTGATACACTATTCTTCCCTGTGAATCTAGTATTGGGTTACCCTCTGCATCAACAACAGGATCATCTGTGGTAACGGTTGTTACAACGGCAAAATCAGGTAGTGGAAGTACACTTCCATCATTTGCTTCATAAACCGGTGTATAAACACCTGTTCCTGGATTATAGGTATATGCCTCTATTTGATCTGGAATCGTTAAGGTTGAGTTTGCTAACGTTCCCCCCCCATAATAAACAACGATTCCATATCGTTGTGGTTCGCTTGTAATATATGCAACACCGAAGGTTTTTGTGTTATCAAAATAAACTTCACTGGTACTTACCTCTGGAATTTCAATGGTTGCTTCCACAGGAGTAATCGCTTGAATTTCAGGGACCGGAATTAATGCAACAATAATAGCGGTCACTAGGAACAAAGCACCTATTGATTTTCTAATTCTCTTATTTCTTTTTATATTTTTATTAACAGGTGTATTTTTAGTCATGTTTTCCTCCTTGCGTCTATTTCACTCTCTTTGCTACTACAACAAAACGACCGTCATCTTCATAATAATCACAGGTTGAAAGTGTTAATAACTGATCTCCATACTCTGCGGTTAAACCCGTATCATAGAGTGACATATTTTTCATTTCTTCCATATAAGAATTAAATTCTTCCTCTGAGTAAGCATCGAAAAACTGATAATATTTAAATGTAATATCTTCTTCATTAAAGATTTTAGATCGAAACACATACATAATCTGATACGTTCCTTCTTCATAAATCGTATCAAATTCTATAGTTTTATGTTTTTCATAATAATTTTTATCCTTATAAAGTTCTAAGGATCCAAACATTTTACCAGATTGCATTCGATGTCCGTAAATAATCAAATTTGTATTTCTAGATATAATGTCGCAACTCATATCTAAAAAAAGGCTTCCATTCTTATCTGTCTCCTGTTCAAAGTTATGGGTCAGATAATATTCATTGTCAACAGTTTGCATAACTGGATAATCAATCACGGTTCCTTCTATCTTAAGCCAGCCTGCCAATCGCTTGTTTAATTGATACAATGAATAATACTGATCTAAAACATCTGGAATTTCAACTTCATCAACTCTTTTATTTACAACAAACTCTTTATTTGTTTCGCTGGAAAATACCCGTTCTTTAAGTTTCGTATATTGTTCCGTATTTTTTTCTAACTTCCAACTGGAATAGTAATCCAATGAAAAATATCCAAAACTAATCATAGCAACGATAGATAAGGCAATAATTAAGAATCTTCTTATTCGCTCTTTCTTTTTCAAGACTTTCAAAACTTCTATTTTAATATTTTCATCCAAATCATCCAAGGTGATTTTCTTATTTTTGTTTTTCTTTTTTTCTCCTGTTTGTTTTTTCACATGCAAAACAGGACTGTTTTCCTTCCAGTCCCCATTTTTTTTCATTTCGTCAACAGTGGTATATATCTTATCATCAAACTCTCTGCCAACTATTGTTTCAAATAAAATGGTTCCATTCTGAAGCTCTTGATACAATCCAATTAAATCCTGTTGATTATTTAAATTATAACGTTTTTTTAAAGTTTCAATGATTTTTAAATCATTCAAAGCAGACTCATATTCACTTTTCGTTTTAAACGTATAGTCTAAAACCTGATAACGCTCCAGTGACATCATAATTCCTCATTTGATTTCAGACTTTTTCTAGTAATTTTGTTACCATTGCTTTATTTTACAATATATTGCTTCGACTGAAAAGACATTTACAACATATTGTATCATTTATATCGGTAGTTTTTTAAAAAAAATAACCCTTCTATAAAAAAAAGGGCAGTTTTTTTCTGCCCCTTCATTTAAATCTCTATATTATCATCTGTTTTACTTGCTCTTTCTTCAATTTCCTTCTGTTGAATATCACCAGGAGCCTGTTCATAGCGAACAAATTCATACTCAAATTCACCACGGCCGCCTGTCATTGATCTCAAATCCGTACAGTAATTAAAAAGTTCTGTCATCGGAATATCCGCTTCAATAATTTGTTTTCCCATTGGTGCTGGACTCATTCCGTTTACCCTTCCTCTTCGTTTGTTCAAATCTCCCATAACATCTCCAGTATAGGAATCCGGTACCGTTACTTTTAAAAGGGCGATTGGTTCTAATAAAATTGGGCCTGCTTCCATAAATCCTTTTTTGAAAGCCTGTATCGTAGCAACTTTAAAAGCCATTTCAGATGAATCTACTGGATGATATGAGCCATCATATAATACAGCTTTGACTCCAACTACTGGGTAAGCTGCCAACGGACCTTTTAACACAGATTCTTGTAACCCTTTTTCAACTGCTGGAAAATAATTTCTTGGAACAGCTCCGCCCACAACTTCTTCTGAAAAAACATAGGCTTTATCTAAATCACCCGAAAAAGAAAATTTCATCTTTACATGACCGTATTGTCCATGTCCTCCAGATTGTTTTTTATATTTATATTCCACATCAGCGGCTTTCTTAATGGTTTCGCGAAATGCAACTTTCGGTTTCGCAAGTTCGATGTCCACTTTATATTCATTCAAAAGTTTACTTGCAATAATTTCTAAATGCTGGCTTCCCATTCCATATAAAAGCATTTGATTATTCTCTGAGTCGTTGATAACTTTCAGTGTTAAGTCTTCTTGCATCAACTTATGTAAAGTTTGGGAAACTTTATCAATTTCATCCTTCTTATACACCTTATATCTCATATAGGTGTATGGTTTTGATATATCAGCTTTCGCATATTTGATTGGTGTTTGCTTTGTTGCAAGACTATCACCAGTTTTAGCCCCACTTAGCTTTGTAAGAGCTCCAAGATCTCCTGCGTGTAGTTCGGAAACTTCGAGTGGTTTATTCCCTTGAAGTACATATAACTTTCCGATTTTTTCTTCCACATCCTGATCAATATTGAATAGAAGATCATCTGGTTTAATAACTCCTGAACAAACTTTAATCAAAGAATATTTTCCTATAAAAGGGTCTACAATTGTTTTGAAAATGTAAGTGGATTTTGCTTTGGAAAAGTCATAATCCGCTTGGTATATCTCGTTGGTTTTAACGTTTATTCCTGCAATTTTCCTTTCCTTAGGACTTGGGAAATATTTAACAATATCATCCAATAAGGTATAGATTCCCTGGCACAAAACACTGGAACCCATGGATATTGGAACAATAGATCCATCTACAACATTTTTGTGCAAAGCAGCGCGTATTTCAGCTTCCGAAAAAGATTCTCCCCCAAAATAACGCTCCATAAAATCTTCACTGGTTTCAGCAATAGCTTCCATTAATGTCTCTCTACACAAACTTAAGTTTGCTTTATTATACTCAGGAATTTCACAAGGAACTACCTCTTTCCCTTGCCAGCGATTTCCTGTTTCAGTAATAACATTTATGTAACCAACAAATTTTTCATTTTCACGGATAGGCAAATGAAATGGCGCAATCTTTTTTCCATATTTTTCAGTCAAATCCTCAACAACCTGACGAAAAGATGCATTGTCCACATCCATATTACTAACATAAAACATCCTTGGTAATTTATATTTCTCACATAGTTCCCATGCTTTTTCTGTTCCTACCTCTATTCCACTTTTTCCATTCACAACAATTACTGCGGCCGCCGCTGCACTAACTGCTTCTTCGACTTCACCTACAAAATCAAAGTACCCAGGACTGTCTAATATATTAATTTTTACGTCATCCCATTCTATCGGAACCAATGACGTACTTATAGAAAATTGACGCTTTTGTTCTTCTTTCCCAAAATCACCGATGGTATTTCCATCTGTCACTTTACCCAGACGTGAAGTAATGCCTGATAAATATGCCATTGCTTCTAATAAACTTGTTTTGCCACTTCCACCATGTCCAAGCAATACCACATTACGAATCTTATCTGTTGTGTAAACTTTCATCCGAAATCCTCCAAGTATTCTTTATTTGGGTAAACGTGAGCCTAATTTACTGTATTAAATAAGCAACATCCTGTCCCATATATACATTTTACTAAATATTTACCAGATGCACAATAGTATCTATCAAATTACAACAATATTTTTACATTATAATTATTATTGTTTGAATAGTCAGAATATTGAGACAATAATAGCATAAATCACATCTTATAAATTGTTGACTTTCACACTTTAAAGTGTTATATTTTAAAAATCATAAAAAATGAGAGGTCAAGAAAATAATGAATCGTACAATTGGCTTTTTTGGATTAGGACTTATTGGTGGCTCTATAGCAAAAGCAATCAAAAAAATTCATCCATTCGATACTATTTTGGCTTTTGATATCCAGGTCGAAAGTTTAGAAGCTGGAAAAAATGAAGGCATTTTAGATACTTATTACACCGAAATTACAGAAGAATTTTCGAAATGTGACTATCTTTTTCTTTGCGCACCTGTGAAAGAAAATATTTTATTTTTAAAATATATCAAACCATTTCTTGATGAACATACAATCATAACAGATGTATCTAGTGTGAAAACTGGTATCCATGAAGAAATCAAAGTATTAGAATTAGAATCATCTTTTATTGGAGGGCATCCAATGGCTGGTAGCGAACGATATGGATACCTTAATTCCAAAGCATCTCTACTTGAAAACGCATACTACATCATTACTCCTTGCCCAAATGTTGATCCCAAGAAATTAGATGGTTTCGTTAACTTTATATCATCCTTAAAAGCGATACCATTGGTTATGAATCCATCTATGCATGATTTTGCTACAGCAGCAGTCAGTCACTTGCCTCATGTTTTAGCATATGCTTTAGTTACATTAGTACAGAAACAGGATGATTCAGATGAAGTAATGAAGACAATTGCAGCAGGTGGTTTTAAAGATATTACAAGAATCGCATCTTCATCTCCTGTCATGTGGCAACAAATTTGCATGGAAAATAAGTCTAACTTACTTTTTTTATTAGATGAATATATCAATTCATTGGAGTTATTAAAAGATAAAATTACTAAAAATTTAGATGAAGAATTGTCTGATTATTTTAAAAATGCCAGAGATTATCGTGAATCATTTTTAGAAGTTTCAGCTGGTCCAATTAAAAAAGTATTTAGCTTACACATAAATATTCCTGATCGTAGCGGAACACTAGCTTCCATTGCAAATGAATTGGCAAAAGAAACAATTAATATTAAAAATATTGGAATTGTTCACAATAGAGAATTTCAAGAAGGTGTTTTAAGAATTGAATTCTATGACGAAATTTCTCTTATGAAAGCCGCAACAATTTTAAAAGAATCTGGTTATCAAATTGTACAATAGAAAAGGTGCTGCAAAATGCAGCACCTTCTTTTATATTTTTTTATTATGAGCTTCAAACGTTTCATAAATTTCAATTCTAGAGGCATCCATTTCTGGCATCCCAATAAAAATACCACCGTAAACAAATTCTCTACCTAATTTTTCAATGCGAACAATTTCTATAAAAGCATGAATTACTTCTTTTGTCCAGATTGTAAGATAAGCTTCATATACAGCACCAATCGTCAAAATATCATGACAAGTAAATCCAATACCAGTTTTTGAAACATCATTAATTTCAATAGCAAGTTCTTGATCAACTCCACCATCTAATCTTTTCATGATAAGTCTAGAGGACAATTCTAGTCGATTACTTTTTCTTCTTTCATCCATGGGATATTTCTCCTTTTCTACTTGGGAACTGACAGAGATGTAATTTCTTACAAATATCATATACCAAATCTTACCAGCTTACAAGCAAAAAAATTGTTTCCTATTTCGTAAAATCAGAAATCATCATTGCGTCACCAAAACTAAAAAAACGATATTTTTCTTTGACAGCTTCTTGATACGCTTTTAAAACTTCATCTTTTCCAGCCAAAGCACTTACCAACATAATTAAGGTAGATTCCGGTAAATGAAAATTTGTAATCAGACTATCCAAAACTTTAAATTGATATCCTGGATAAATAAATATTTCCGTATTACCAGAACATTCTTTTAATAATCCATTTTCATCTGCTGCACTTTCTATTGTTCTGCAACTAGTTGTTCCTACGCAAATTACTTTTCTTTTATTTTGTTTTGTTTGGTTGATAAGTTCAGCTGTTTTTAACGGAACTTCATAATATTCAGAATGCATCAAATGCTCTTTTATATTCGTTACCTTTACAGGCCGAAATGTCCCAAGACCCACATGCAAGGTTACATATGCAATATGCACTCCCTTGGCTGTTATTTTTTCTAACAATTCTGGAGTGAAATGTAACCCCGCTGTTGGCGCTGCAGCCGAACCATCTTTTTTAGCATATACAGTCTGATATCTGTTTTTATCCTGTAACTTTTCTGTTATATAAGGAGGTAAGGGCATCTCTCCTAACTGATCTAATATTTCTTCAAAGATACCAGTATAGAAAAACTCCACGTGTCGATTTCCATCATCTAAAATTTTTACAATCTTAGCTTTCAGTAAACCGTTACCAAAAATAACAGTTGAACCTTCTTTTAGTTTTTTCCCAGGCTTAACCAAAGTTTCCCATAAATCCCCAGAAATACGTTTGAGTAAGAGTATTTCCACCTTGGTTTCTGTTCCCTCTTTGATTCCTAGTAATCTTGCCGGGATTACCTTTGTATTATTTAATACAAGGCAATCTCCTTCATTCAAATATTCAAGTATATCTGAGAAAATATGATGTTCCATATTACCAGTTTTTTTATCTAGGGTAAGAAGCCTAGAAGAACTGCGATCTGCCAAAGGCTTCTGTGCTATCAATTCTTCTGGTAGGTCAAAATAAAAATCTTCTTTGGAAAAATTCATTATAAATTAGCTCCTTCTAAAAACGCAAGATATCCTCTCTTTACTTCAAAAACATCTGCTTTACTGGTCGCCTCCCAAGGTGCATGCATATTAAGAACAGCAACACCACAGTCAATCACATTCATTCCATATTGAGCTAAGATGTAAGCAATTGTTCCACCGCCACCTAAATCAACCCTTCCAAGTTCTGCTGTTTGGAATATGATTTGCTTTTCGTCCATTATATTTCTGATATGTGCAACATATTCTGCATTCGCATCGTTGGAACCCGATTTTCCTCTAGAGCCTGTGAATTTATTGAATACCATTCCGTTACCTAAAAATGCTACATTTTTTTTATCAAAACTTGAAGCAAAGGAAGGGTCAAACGCTGCACTAACATCACTTGATAACATGTTAGATTTTGCAAGACATCTTCTTAAAGAAAGATCATTATAACCATCGGTTAAATTCATAACTTCTGCAACTGCATTTTCAAAAAATCTTGAATGCATACCAGTCGCTCCAACACTGCCGATTTCTTCTTTGTCCACAAGGATACAACAAGCGGTACGTTTTGTAACAGGTGCTTCCAGAATCGCTTTCAATGAAGTAAATGCACATACACGATCATCCTGTCCATAACCCAAAATCATACTTCTATCAAATCCAGCTTCTCTCGATTTTCCAGCAGGTACAACCTCAAGCTCTGCAGATATAAAATCTTCTTCTTCAAAATCATAAGATTCCTTTAATATTCTAAGAATTCCTTCTTTTACCGCGTCTTTTGCTTTCACTGCATCATCCTTTGTTGTTTCTAATTTATCTTTATTCTTTTTCTCTTTCTCAATAATAATCGGTTTATTACCAATTATAATATCAAGAGCTTCTCCTTCAATTACAGTAGCCGCTTTCTTTTCTAATTGTTCTTGAGACAAATGAATTAATAAATCTGAAATAAAAAATACAGGATCTTCCTCATTCTCACCAATGTTAATTTCAATTGTTGTTCCATCTTTCTTAACAACAACACCATGGATAGCAAGTGGAATTGTTACCCATTGATATTTCTTTACTCCGCCATAATAATGAGTATCTAAGTATGCAAATCCACCATCTTCGTACAATGGATTTTGTTTAATATCCAGACGTGGAGAATCAATATGTGCTCCCAGTATATTCATTCCTTCTGAAAGTGGTTCTTTACCAATCTGAAACATTGCAATTGACTTATTCATCCAAACAGAATAAACCTTATCACCTTCTTCTAATTTTATTTTTTTCTTAGCCAAAACCTCTAATTCCTGATATCCAGCTTTTTCAATTTCATTCACAATTGTATCAATACATTCTCGTTCCGTTTTACCAGCATCTAAAAATACACGATACTCATTGGTTAACTGTTCCACTTCTTCTATTTGTTTCTTGCTTAATGTTGTCCATACATTTTTATGTTCCATTTTCGTCCAAACCTTTCTTAATTAAAATTATTCTTATTAAATAATTTTATTGTCTTAATTCAATATTTAATGCTTCAAGTCCATTTAGTATTTTTTTCATTGCTTGTGTTATATCACCTTCTTCAAGGGTTTTATCTTTCCCGCGGAAAGAAATGGAATAGGCAACAGATTTAAATCCTTCTTTAATCTGACTTCCTTCATATAAATCAAACAATTCATAATGTTCTAAATATTTACCACCACGTTGTTGTATTACTTCTTCAATCTGACCAACTAATATCTCTTTTGGAACAACCATACTAATATCTCTTAAAACTGCAGGATACTTTGCGATTCCAACAAATTTACGTTCAAATGAAGCAAAAGGTAAAATCGATGGCATATCAAGAACCGCCACATATGATTTTGTTCCTAAATCATAATTTTTAAGAACCTGAGGATGCACCTCTCCTAAATAACCAACAACAGTATCTTTATAGGAAATCTCAGCCTGTCTACCTGGATGAAGGAAAGGTTTGCCTGCATTTGGATTATAGGTAATTTTTTCAAACATCCCGATGGTTTCAAAAAACTCTTCGATTACGCCTTTCATTGTAAAGAAATCGCCCTCTCCATACATACCAAGAGTAAATTGCATCCTTTCATCTGGTAACTGTTTGAGCGGAACCTCTTTTGGCAGATAAACATTTCCAAATTCATATAATCTGACATCTTTATTTCTTCTATTATAATTCGTTGCAAGACTGGTCAACATACCATTCAAAGAAATGGTTCTCATGATAGAAAAATCTTCTCCTAATGGATTTGAAATGGTAACCGTTTTTCTAAGTTCACTATCCATAGGAATTAATAATTTGTCAAATACTTTTGGGCTTTCAAAAGAATAGCACATTCCTTGAGAAAAGCCACAAAATTCTGCCACATCTTTTGCCTTTTCTTCCACTCTCAAATGAAATGGCAATTTTCCTGTTGTTGCTTCTCCACTTGGTAATGTTGTTGGAATTTTATCATAACCATAAAATCTGGCTACTTCTTCTGCAAGGTCAGCAATTCCCTCTAAATCTTGTCTGAAAGATGGAATTTCGATTACTTCTTCATCATTTATATAACATAATTCCAAACGTTCAAAAATAGAAATCATCGTTTCTTTCTCAATTTGTGTACCAAGTATTTGATTGATTCTATCTGCAGAAAAAGGGATTTTTACTAATTCTTTTAAAGGAACTGTTATATCAATCATACCAGAAACCACTTCACCACAACCTAATTCTTCTATTAACTGACAAGCTCTGTTAATTGCTTCTTCTGCGTTTCTTGGATCTAATCCTTTTTCAAATTTACCTGATGCATCCGTACGAACTCCAATTCTTTTAGCGGATTTACGAATGTTTGCACCGATAAATGTAGCTGATTCAAATACTACTGTTTTCACATCTTCAGTAATTTTAGAATTTTCTCCACCCATAATTCCTGCAATACCGATATACTTTTGACCATCACATATCATCAGGATTTCTGAATCCAGCTTTCTGGTAACTCCATCCAGGGTTTCAAATTCTTCTCCATCTACAGCTCTTTTTACAATAATTTTTTTATCAGAAACAGTTTCATAGTCAAAGGCATGCATTGGCTGCCCATACTCTTCCATAACATAATTCGTAATATCTACCAAATTATTAATTGGTCTAATGCCGCTGGCACGTAGCCTTTTTTGCATCCAGGAAGGAGATGGTCCTATTTTAATATTGGTACAAACTCTGGCACAATATCTTGGACAAAGATCTGTATCAAGCACTTCAACTGTTAAAAAATCTTCAATTTTTTGTTCTGTTTCTTTTACCTGAACAACAGGTTTCAAAAATGGCGTTTGAAAAGTCGCAGCAGCTTCTCTTGCAATTCCAATCACACTATAACAATCCACACGATTAGAAGTTACTTCATATTCAAAAACAGTATCCTTAAGGCCTAAGTATTCTACAGCATCATCTCCAATTGTTGCATCTTGAGGTAATATATAAATACCATTCTCTGGTGCATCCGGAAACATTGCTTTTTCACAACCTAGTTCATCAATAGAACAAAGCATACCAAAAGATTCTATTCCTCTTAATTTTCCATTTTTAATTACGATTCCGTTTTCAGGTTTTGTTCCATCATGTCCGCCTGCAACTTTACCGCCATCAATCACAACAGGAACCTTATCTCCAACCTTTACATTATTTGCACCTGTAACAATTTGAAGTTTTGAAAACCCTAAATTTAACTGACAAACAATTAGCTTATCAGCATCTGGATGTTTTTCAATTGCTTCAATTTGTCCTATATAAATCTTTTCTAAGTTTTTATCCATACGTTCATATGTTTCTACCTTTGTACCAGTAAGCGTCATTGCATCTGTATACTCTTGATCACCTATATTTAAATCTGGAACATATGCCTTTATCCATGATAATGCTGTATTCATAATAGTATCCTTTCCTGTATCAAATTATTGATTAAAATTGCTTTAAAAAACGAACATCATTCTCATATAATAATCTCATGTCATCAATCTCATATTTTAATAACGCGATTCTTTCAAGTCCCATTCCAAATGCAAAACCTGAGTATTCTTCAGGATTTATTCCACTCATTTTCAAAACATTTGGATGAACCATACCACAACCAAGAATTTCAATCCAACCAGTACCTTTGCAAAAACGGCATCCCGAACCTCCACATTTAAAACAGGTCACATCTACCTCAGCACTAGGTTCTGTAAAGTTAAAATGATGTGGTCTGAATTTAACTTTTGTATCCTCGCCAAATAACTCTTTTGCAAATTCAGCAAGAGTTCCTTTCAAATCCGCAAACGTAATGTGTTTATCAATTACAAGACCTTCGATTTGATGAAAAGATGGAGAATGTGTCGCATCAACTTCATCAGAACGAAATACACGACCTGGTGCTATCATACGGATTGGAAGTTTTCCTTTTTCCATTTCATGAACCTGAGTACCCGAAGTTTGTGTTCTTAATAAAATATCTCCATTAATATAAAAAGTATCCTGTTCATCTTTAGCTGGATGATCAGCTGGTATATTTAAAGCCTCAAAGTTATAATAATCTGTTTCGACTTCTGGCCCCTCTACCACTTCGTATCCCATACCTATGAAGATTCGTTCTACTTCTTCCATCGCTATGGTGTTTGGATGTCTATGTCCTTTTTTGGATTTATTTGCCGGAAGAGTTACATCAATAACTTCATTTCGCAATTTCGCTTCCATAACAAGTGCTTCCAATTTCACTTTTGTATCTTCTAGAATTGTCTCAATTTCTATTCTTACATCATTCACCAATTGGCCTATTTTAGGTCTTTCTTCTGGCGTTACATCTTTCATACCTTTTAAAATTTCTGTTAAAGCACCTTTTTTACCTAATTGATTGATTCGAATTTCATTTAACTTTTCTAATGTGTCTGACTGTTCAATTTGTTTCAAAACCTCAAGTTTAATCTGCTCTAATTTTTCTTTCATTTTTAAACTTCCTTTCTTTCCATAAAAAAATCCCTTGCAGCTTTACTGCAAGGGACGAAGAATCGCGGTACCACCCTAATTCCTGATTATATCAGGCACTTAACCACTTAACGCGTTTGAAACGTCCAAACTTAACAGGGCAATAGCCCCGGCAATAGCCCTGGCAATAACCTCTTCACTTTGGAAACTCTGGTGAGAACTTCAAGGAATTATTTGAACTTTAAGAAACTTACAGCCTATGGTTTCTTATCTCTGAAAAGAAAATAATCCTTTACTAGCTACGAATAGCCACCTTCATCGTCTTTAACAATCATTTTCATCATTGTATTGAATTTCGAAACCAATGTCAAGCATTATCCTTTTTCATTCGTCTCTTTTCATATAAATAATCCAAAGCAGGTTTAAAATAACGATTCATATTAGCTCCAATTAATAACAAATACATACAGATATAGAGCCAAAGCATAAGGCTGATGATAATTGCAAAGCTTCCGTACATGTTAAAGGCATGAAATCTTGTGATATAGATCGAAAACAGAAAGGAAAAAACGCTCCATGCTACTGCAGAAAACAAGGCTCCTGGTATTTGAAATTTGAAATTTAATTTTTTGTTTGGTATCCATTCATACATCACAAGAAACACAAAAACAAGAATCAGAAAATTAAACAAAAAACGAACTTGCAAAAGCACCTGAAACAAAAAAGAAAGTTTAGGATAATCTTTTACAATCATGGAACTAAGTGTCTTTCCGAAAAACATAAATACCAAAGAGGTTATAATCGCAACAAGAAATATTACGGTATATAAAAGTGCTTTTAAACGTAATCTAAAATAACCTTTTTTTTCATTTACATCATGCACAGCATTTAATCCTCTCATCAATGCTAATACACCTTTTGCAGCACTCCAAAGAGTGATAATAGCTGCAAAAGAAATTGTGCTGACAGATTTTTCATAAATTTCAGTTACCATATGTATCATACCCTCCTGCAAAGATGGAGGTATAAAATTTAAAAGCAAGTCAATAAAATCTGTTTGACTTACTGGCGTATAAGGCAGAATAGAAAAAATTAACAAAAGCATTGGAATAAAGGATAAAAAAATAAAAAATGCAGTGCTAGATGCATATGCATTAATATTATCTTTTATCAAAAGTTCAAAAAAATCTTTTGCAAGTATGGAAAATTTTTTCTTCATAATTCATCCTTCTAAACAAACAAAAAGCAGCCACTGCTGCTTTTTTGAGTCTGACGACCAATGTTTTACATATTAACATTTCATTTACCCCAAAATGCAGGCTCCTGTCTTTTGACTCCTAGCGATTGCTAGGTGGGTGACCGCAATCATCTTTCTGCCTTCCCCTAACTAAGGGGGCCTGACATCCACATGATAATGTAGGAATCCCGTTTAAAGTAAATGTAGGTTCAAAATAACAAGACTACCAAACATTTTAGGTTACTTATATTGTACCATTTCATATAAAAAAAACAATACATTTTGCTAAAAAAGTTGAACGACATATTGTCTATATTTACCAAATTAATCTGCATAGTTTAATCCGGAGAAAATTTCTTGGTAAGAAGTACCATCTTCACCGAAACGCAGTTTATCATAATAGGAAAGATTTAACCATCCTGTCACACCGTCTTCTCGTTCTAAAAAAACCCAGTCCAGATTATCTGTCTTCGTAAATACTATGGCATGATCCCCAGACGTTAAAAGTGTTTTTTTGCTGTTCAGACTACGTTCTTCATAAATGATGATATCTTTTAATAATTGAATTTTTTCATTACTCTCATATTGATATGGCACATATAATTCTTCTATCAAAAGTTCAATTTTACCTTCCTTATTAAGGGCGTACCGAAATGGTGCGTACCATGTTTGCAGCACTTGCAATCTTCCGCTAGAGACTATCCTTCCACTTCCATTCATCTCAAATGTTTCATCGCCAATTAAACCAGAAACACTTCCAATATATTCCAGAGTATCTTGTTTAAATCTAAAAAAATAACTCACCAAATCTTCACTTGGTCCATAATCTAAAAGAACAATTTCATGAAACCCATCTGATTTATCAAGATCGGTAATATAATAATGCTCTGAAGGCTGCACCAAATATACCTCTTGTTCTAGCATCGAAACATACTCTCTGTCACGTATTATAAAAGAAAGAGATTTTCCATACCCATATTCATCCGCTAAGGCAGAATAAAAAATATACTCCTTCTTACCATCCCCATCTAAATCATCATAGAAATCATACCCGACTTCAACCGCAATAGGATAGCTAATTTCTTCTGTGTTTTCAGTATTTTGAATATCTTCGATGAGTGGTTCCTCCTTGGAAGGCAGAATCTCCCCAGTATTATCATCAGGAATTGTATCAATAACTGGAGTTTCGTATTCTGAAATTTCTACTTTACTCTTCATAGTTTCTGAACAACCCACAAGAAAAATTATCCCACTTAAAATACATAAAAAGAATAGTTTATTCATTTCATACGCCTCCTTTTCTTGTTCTACTTAGTTAGCATACTAAACATCATGTTACATTTCTACAATTTAGCAAATTCTTTATAAAACCTTAAGAGTTTAATTGATACAATTATAAAAAGGCAGATGATATCCTTTCTGCCTTTCTAAAGTGTTAGCGTTATTAAATTTCTTTTGTAACCTCTTTTAACCATATTTTTTCTTCTTCTGATAAATATGATTCATGTATAGAATATACTTTTTTATGGTATGCATTGAGCAAATCACGATCTTTTTGAGACATATAATCTAAGTCCAATAATTCCAACTCAATTGGAACCATAGTAAGTGTTTCAAAATTATAAAAAAGACCATCTGAATTTTGTATCTTTTTTTCTACCACTAGTACATTTTCTATACGTATTCCATGACTATCTTTCACATATACGCCTGGCTCATTGGTTACCACCATGCCTGCTTCTAATGGTGCTTCTTGATAACCCAATGGATATTTAAACCGAATTCCTTGTGGACCTTCATGAACATTTAAGCAATAACCAACTCCGTGTCCAGTTCCGCATTTATAATCTATCCCTTCTTCCCAAAGTGCTTTTCTAGCCAGAATATCAAGGCTTCTACCGGTACAGCCTTCCAGAAAAACAGCGTTGGATAGTTGCAGCATTCCTACCAGTGTTAACGTAAAATGCTTTTTCATTTCCTTAGTAACCGCTCCTAAGGATATTGTTCTTGTAACATCCGTTGTTCCGCCAAAATATTGCCCGCCAGAATCAACTAGATACATACCTTCAGACTTTAACAAAACAGGTTCTAAAGGATTTGCTTCATAATGCATCATTGCAGCATTCTTTCCATAAGCACTGATGGTAGGAAAAGAAAGCTCAATAAATTCAGGAATTTCTCTTCTTAAAGATTCTAAATAATCTGCTGCAGACACTTCGGTTATCTCTATTTTTCCAAGATTCTTTTTAAGCCAAAAAATAAATTTTGTAACTGCTCTAGAATCTTTTTCATAAATCTTTCTCATCCAGCTTAGTTCTACTTCATTTTTCTTTGCTTTTAAAATTTCGGTTGGATTATTTAAGGCTATAATATGCGATTTCGCTTTAATAAGTTGATATGTTGTATAATTGGTATATCGCAAGTCACATAATAAGTTTGCTTCCAAATCTTTATTGGTTAGAAACTCATAAAATTCATGGTACTCTTTAATTTGTATCTGATTTTCTTCAAAATACTTCTTAATTTCTTCTGTCAAAATCTCCTTTTGAACAAATAGAACCACCTGTTTCATGGTGATATATGCAAAACTTAATGCTACTGGATTGCAATCTACATCAAAACCTCTGATATTAAATAGCCACATAATATCATCTAATTTACTAAGAACAAATCCATCTGCTTGATTTTGCTTTAGCTTATCTCTAAGTTGAAACAGTTTTTCTTCTACCGTTTTTCCACAATATTTTTCAGGCATAAGAAAAATTTTATTAGCAGGCATTTGTGGAATATTATTCCAAATTGAACAAACAAGATCTTTAGAAAAGCAAATCTTAGCATTATTCTTTGTTGCGATAGTCGCAAATGTTTCGCCTGTCTTTGTATCCAACACTCTGCCATCAAACCCTAAAACTTGTCCTGCCAATAGATGTTCACCCAGATATTCTTCCATGGTTTTTACATCAGGCTCTCCCATTTTATAAAGAATCACTTCACTTCCACTAAGCTCTTTTTCTGCCTGAATGAAGTATCTACCATCAGTCCACAGAATCGCTTCTTGTTTTCCTACAAGGATGCTACCATTTGAACCTGTAAAACCAGTTAAATATTCTCTCTTTTTAAAGTAGTCACTTACATACTCTGAGTTGTGAAAATCACTGGTAGGAACAATATAATAATCAATTCCTTCTTTACTCATTTGCTCACGCAATTGTTTGATTTCATAATTTGCCATATATTCTTATCGCTTAGTAACCTTTACCAGCTTCTCCTTTAAATAAATTAACAGCTGAAGATGTTCCTATTCGACTAGCTCCTGCACTTAAAAATGCTTCTAAATCTTCAATTGTTTTCACACCGCCAGCCGCTTTGATTTTAACCTGACTACCCACATTCTCTTTCATTAATTTTACATCTTCTAACGTTGCTCCACCCGTTCCAAATCCAGTAGAAGTTTTAATATAATCCGCACCAGCCAAGGTTACTGCTTTACATAGAGCAACTTTTTCTTCCTGTGTTAAATAACATGTTTCAATAATTACTTTCAGAACATGACTACCACATGCATTTTTTAATGTTCTAATTTCTTCTTCAACTTTATTGAAGTCTCCATTTTTAACGTCACCAATATTAATTACCATATCAATTTCTTTGCAACCTGAGTTTAAGGCTTTTTCAATTTCTTTCACTTTCGCTTCCGTTACACTATATCCTAGCGGAAATCCAACTACTGTACAAATCGTCAGTTTATCTCCATAGGTATCATGTATTCTTTTTATATAACTTGGTGGAACACAAACTGAAGCTGTTTGGTTTGCAATTGCTTCTTCACAGAGAATTTTAATTTCCTCCCAAGTTGCAAATGGCTTTAAAAGTGTGTGGTCAATATGTGATAAAATTTCTTTCTGATTCATCTTTTTCTCCTATCATTTACTTTTTTCGTTTGCTTAGATCGATACTTTATTTTAATACAAAGCAAGTAAAAAAGCCAACAAAAATTCCTTCATTTTCTTGCTACATCGTACATCAACGTGGTATTATATTAAAGTCACATAGAAACAGGCTTAATAACTAGGTCTACGAGTATACAGAAAGGTGGTCGATATATGGATCAATATAATTATTCTGAAATTTCGCCCGAAATCATTCAATTAGCAAAATTAAGCCAAGAAGCTGGAATTATTGATAATGAACTATTTACAGAATATGATGTGAAACGAGGATTAAGAGACTTAAGTGGCAAAGGAGTCCTTGCAGGTTTAACTAGTATTTCTGATGTGAAAGCAACCGAACTTATAAATGGAGAATACATTCCCTGTCACGGTCAATTAATTTATCGTGGATATGATATTAAGGATTTGGTAGATGGATTTACAAAAGACAAACGTTTTGGCTTTGAAGAGGTGAGTTATCTTTTACTTTTCAACAAATTACCAGATGCAGCTGAATTGAAAAAGTTTTCTAATTTACTAGCTTCTTACCGCTCCCTTCCACCAAGTTTTGTTCGGGATATTATAATGAAAGCACCAAGTACAGATATCATGAATTCACTTGCACGAAGTGTATTAACATTATATTCTTATGACGATAAAGCTGACGATGTATCTATACCCAATGTTTTAAGACAATGTTTACAGTTAATAAGTACATTTCCCATGTTATCGATCTATGGATATCAAGCTGCAAACTATTATCACGAAGGAAATAGTTTATATATTCATTCCCCAAAGAAAAAACTATCGATGGCCGAAAATATACTTCATATGCTTAGACCTGATTGCAAGTATACTCCTCTTGAGGCTCAACTTTTAGATATGGCATTGATTTTACACATGGAACATGGTGGTGGAAATAACTCTTCTTTTACAACGCACGTTGTAACATCAACTCTGACAGATACGTATTCAACCATTGCAGCTGCTATTGGTTCTTTGAAAGGTCCACGACATGGTGGTGCAAATATTAAGGTTGTACATATGTTTGAAGAAATGAAGAAAACTGTAAAAGATTGGCATAATGATGACGAAATCGCATCCTATTTATCCAAGTTATTGAACAAAGAGGCTTTCGATCGCTCAGGATTAATCTATGGTGTTGGGCATGCTATTTATTCAAAATCAGATCCACGTGCACGTATTTTTAAAAGCTTTGTTGAACAATTATCTGTTGAAAAGGGATTGGAAGCTGAATATGGTCTCTATTCAAAAGTAGAACAAATTGCACCGCAGGTAATTGCAAAAGAACGACAAATATATAAAGGTGTTAGCGTCAATGTGGATTTTTATGCTGGCCTTGCATATCATATGCTGAACCTTCCGGAAGAATTATATACACCAATTTTTGCAATTGCAAGAATCGTAGGTTGGAGTGCACATCGACTTGAAGAATTAGCAAATAATGGCAAAATAATTCGCCCCGCATACAAAGCGATTGCAAAAGAACAAACATATATCCCTTTGTCTGAACGAGACTAAACAAAAAAACCGATATTTCTATCGGTTTTTTTATAATTGATCAACTCTATTTGATTGTATTTCTTCGATTTCATATAAAAGGCTATAATTTTCTATATTTTCATTTAAGAACTGTTGTAGAATTCGTTCTGCTACCATGGAAGAATTCTCCTTCGTAGCATCCATTAAAATAACAACAATTTGTAAATTTGAAAATCTTGCCTGAACGTCGCCTCTACGAAGGGAGTTCCCAATTACCTTTTCTAAGGTTTTCACGACCAAAGCTTCTGCTCTATCAAAATCACTTGCATTATCTTTATGTTCTAATGTGAACAACAGCATATGAACATGTTGTTTTGTTCGAGATATACTTCTTGTAATAAATTGAAAAATGCTTCGAAAATTATCTGTTTCAACCTGATATGCACCAACACAATCTACAGGTTCTTCTATCATATTTTTTAATTGACGAAACCCTATGTCACCTTTTTGAATACTTGGTGAGGAAAAGGTGTCTGCATCATTTTCCATAAAAAAATGATACCCATGTTTTCCATTTTGTTTTACATAATATAAAGCTTTGTCAGCTTTATGATACAATGTAAGAAAATCTTTCCCGTCACGATCAGCAACCGATATCCCTACCGACACACCAACACCTTCTAAATAACCAATACAATTCAAAATTGCATGATTTAGGTTTTGAATAAGCAGTAAAGCTGTTTCTTTTATTTGGTTAATTTCCATTTTTCCACGAATAAATACAGCAAATTCATCTCCACCTAGTCTACCTGCAAACATATGATCTTCTGACAAAACCAGCACTTTTTCACAGAAACTTTTTAAAACTTTATCTCCTGCTATATGCCCATAGGTATCATTAATATTTTTAAAATTATCTAAGTCTATGAGAAAAAAAACACCTTGATTATTTTGTTCAAGCGTATCATTTACCTGCTCTTCGAAGTATTGTCTATCCCATAGTCCTGTCAGCGAATCCGTACATGATTTTACAGACAATTCCTTTTTTATATCTTCGATTTCTAGTATTTTATGAATTCTGCTAATCATAACCTGTGGATCAAATGGTTTTCTTATATAATCCATTGCTCCCATACGCAAAGATTTTATTTCGCTCTCCATATCGGAATCAGAAGTTAAAAACACAACAGGGATATTTGCACATTCCGGATCTAATTTCATTTGTTCTAAAAACTCATAGCCATCCATATTAGGCATGTTGATGTCCAAAATCACCAGATCAGGTTTGATATGTTTCAAAAAAAGCAATGCATTCTCTCCTGATTTCTCCATAGATAACCTGAAGTCATCTTTAAATATTTCAGCTGCACATTTTAAATTTGTCGCTACATCATCTACCATTAGTATGTGCTTTTTATCATTCATCATTATATCCCTAAAAAATCTTTCACGACAGTTGGCATCTTTTCTGTTTCACAAAAATTTTGATGCAAAATATCTGCATGCCTTATTTCTTCAATAGCTTCTGGAACTACTACATTTGAAATAGCACTTAATTCATCAATTAATTCAAATTCACCTAATTTATCATATTCTTGATTAATTGCAGTCATAACGCTTCTGGCAAATTTATATGGACTTGCAGTGGAAACAATCACCGTTTTATGAGTATCATTCGTACTTGCTTTATATTTTTCATACACTGCACCTGCTACAGCTGTATGTGTATCAACAACATAACCTGTTTGATCAAATAAATTTTTAATATAAGCAGCTGTCTCTTCTTCAGTAGCATAATTACCATAAAAATCATGTAGCTGATCAGCCATTTCAGAATCAATAGTATAGGTACCAGAATGATTCAGGGCATCCATAAATGCTTTATTTTTCTCTGGATTACCATTCGCAATTCGATATACTAATCTTTCAAGATTACTACTAATCAAAATGTCCATAGAAGGAGAAGATGTTAATATAAATTCTCTGTTTTTATTATAGATACCTGTATCAAAAAAATCATACAAAACTTTATTGTCATTGGAAGCACAAATCAATTTATGGATAGGTAATCCCATATTCTTTGCAAAATATGCAGCTAAAATATTTCCAAAATTACCTGTTGGAACTACAAAATTAATAGCTTCCTTATCAGTAATTTTTTCTTCTTTTAATAATTGAACATAAGAATACACATAATAAACAATTTGTGGTACCAATCGACCTATATTAATGGAATTTGCAGAAGAAAATTGGTAACCGTGTTTATTTAATTCCTCTTCCATCTGTTTATCATTGAAAATATGTTTAACACCTGTTTGTGCATCATCAAAATTTCCAGATATTCCAACAACAAATGTATTATCACCTTTTTGCGTAATCATTTGTTTTTCCTGAATCATACTGACACCATTTTTAGGATAAAAAACAATGATTTTACATCCTTCTACTGATGCAAACCCCGCCAATGCAGCTTTACCAGTATCACCACTGGTTGCAGTCAAAATAACGATTTCTTTATCCACATGATTCATTTTTGCTGAAGTAGTCATAAGATGAGGTAAAATAGAAAGTGCCATATCCTTAAAAGCTATGGTCGAACCATGAAACAATTCTAAATAAAAAGCATCGTTTGCCTCTACTAAAGGAGCAATTTCTTCAACATCAAACTTATTATCATATGCTTTCTCGATACAAGACATAAGCTGTTCCTTATTAAAATCAGTAAAAAACAACTTCATGACTTCATAAGCTACCTGTTGATACGTCATTTGCGAAAGTTCATTCAACGTTTTATCTAGCATAGGAATATACTCAGGAACAAATAATCCACCATCCTCTGGCAATCCTTTTAAAATAGCCTCTGATGCTTTTACTGGTTTACAATCACTTCTAGTACTTCTGTAAAATAAATCCATATCGTTACCTCACTTTTGTTTTTCAATTTCCAAGTATATCATAAAGAATTTTCACTGGCAATCATTAACACATTAAACTGTTAAATTGCTTATAAAAGAAATAGAGGATTTTAGAATCCTATGCTATAATAATAAAAAAGTTAAGGAGCATTTTCATGGAAACTAAAATGACTGGTGTTTCAATTGCTGCCATGAAAAATGGCACAATTTATTATCGCTCATCAATTACCGTAAAAGGAAAACACATAAGTTTAGGCAGTTATAAACAAATGGATTACGCTCACCAGGCGTATCTTGATGCGCATAAAGTATTATCTAATGAGGCTTTGTTACCAGAGCATTATGAGCAAATACATCCATCTTTAAGTTTTGAAAAATGGGTATCTTTATGCAATCTTAGAGATAATGGAATCTACTTAAAAAACCCAATCTATTTAAAAAAACATGTGTTTTACTATTATTTAGCGATAGATCGTGTTTTAAAATTTGACCGAGATGATTTATTTTATTATGCAACCCATAAAATCATGTGTCGTAAAGGGCATCTGTTTGTATCTGATTATGGAATGCAGGTAAACATACTCAATCGTTATCAGATAAAAAATTATAGCGTATGCGGAAAAGACTACCTTTTCCTTAATCAAGATTCGAATGATTTTCGTTACGAAAATATACGAATCATCAATCGTTATCATGGTGTTCGAAAGGAATCGAAAAAAAACAAAACCATTTTTCTAACGAAAATTCATATAAAAGGTGATTTTATCGTAGGAAGATATGCAACCGAAGATGAAGCAGCAATTGCTTACAACAAAGCAGTTGATATACTAAAAGGCAAAGGTCTTAAGAAAAATTTTCCAACGAATTACTTGGAAGGTTTATCTCCAAAGGTTTATGCCGATATTTATCATCATGTCTCTATCTCAGAAAGTATTTTGAAATACCCTGTTGAATAATATGACTCATTTTAATTCATAATCTATAAAGCATAAATTGATATCTACCTTCCCACTAATACCTGGTACTGTTCCATCCTGTGTATATTGCCACATGGTAAAGGCATATGGATAATCTGGCTGTGTCTCATACTGGGCAAGCCATATATCTGTACTTGTCAAAGTGGCAAGTTGATACTTTTCCAACAACCATTCTTTCGTTCCATATAACATAGGTGTGTAGCCTGCTGTTTTGATAACATTTAAAAATGCAGCAGCGATTTCCGTTCTTTTTTCTTTAGTCAGGGATTCTGTCCTTGAAGTATCTCCCATAACTTCTTCCATATCAAACACGATGGGATATGTTATTGTTGTAGTTCCTATTTGAGATAATACAAAGTTAGCCTCTTCTTCTGCTTCTTCCTTGCTAATAGCTTGTGAATAAAAATAAATTCCTATTTGTAGTCCGGCATTGGATGCTTCGATTAAATTTTCATCAAAATAACTATCCACAATGATTTTTCCCGAACCATATCCTCTGGCTCCAGCTCGCAGCATTACAAAATCAACACCAGCCTTTTTTACTTTTGAAAAATTTACACTTCCTTGATATTTTGACAAATCAACTCCTAGTTTGGATATTTTTTTATCATTTTCATAATAAACATAATATCCGTCCTCCTCTGATAAACCTTCAAAATTATAATTGTGTTTCGATAAATAAGATTGTACTAATATCCATTCTTCTGAATTGTCTGATCTTTTTACCAGTGTATATTTACCACCAAAACTTGGATCGTTCTCTATGACTTCATCCTCTTCTAACACTGCCCTATCCTCTTGTTCTTCTGCAGTATCGGAATCTTGTAAATTATCTTCTTCCTCTTCAATATTTTGACTTTCTTCCTCATCCACAGGATACATATCCCAAAAATCCAAATCATCTGACGTAAATTGATTTCCACTTAGCAAATCATCCAAATCCTTTTGAGCTGCATCCAACTGATCTGTTTTTGTTTTATCTGCGTATTCAGCTTCTACCTGTTCCTGTATTAAATCTGCTTCTGTTTTAAACACCTTTTTTTCCACTGTATTGCTCTTCTTATTATCAGAATCATTTAGTATTAGAACAAGCAAAATAATAACAACTATAAAAATTGCTACTCCCATTAACATATATCCAATTGCGCCTGTTTTTGAATCTTGATCATAATCTTGTAATCTCATGGCACCATCCCTTTTTATATTCTGACTAAAGAATATCACAGGATAAGTCTTATGACAACGTAAAATCACCCGGTGGATGCACACCGGGTGGAAAAAAGAGAGGCACAAGAATACCTAGGCTAACAAGGCATGTTCTCTCCTGTGCTTTTATTAAAACACTTCATAATCACGAATTACTTTTAATGAAGGCAATGCATTCCCTTGATAGTCAAACAGTGCTTGATTTGCCCATTCGTTACCGCCTTTGCCGGGTTCATTAATATAATCTCTTGCTTCTTTTGTAGACCATTCGCAACCAGGAACAGGTATCCAGCCTGGTTCCCAATAGAAAAATCCTTTCCCTTTTTCTTCAGGTACTTGTTCGATAACCTTTAGGAAATCTTTCAAGAAATCGCATTGACCTTCTTTCGTCATTGGATAAGGAATATTCTCAATTAAATGCTGTTTTGTAGCCATTCCTTTTCTATCATCAGTTTCAAGTTGTTCATACTTTGCATAGTCTTCCATCGTAAAGCCAAAAGATACTTCTGCAACGACTAACTCTTTCCTATAACGAAGGGCTAATTGATTCATATTTGCCTTTAAATCTTCCATGCTTCCATGCCAAAAAGGATAGTATGATAAGCCAATAATCTGAAAATCTTCTCCTCGCTTTATAAACTCATCAAACCAGGAACAATACAGTGCTTGATTTCCTCCATTATCCAAATGAAGCATAATTGGAACATCCAAAGACAAACTTCTTATAGCACGAATTCCTGCATTGATAAACCTTGCAATTGTATCGTAATTAGGGACTTTTCCATAGGGCCACAAAAGACCATTGGATAATTCATTCCCAACTTGTATCATATCAGGGAAACAATTTTCCTTTTCTAAGATAAGAAGAGTTTCCTTCGTATATTGAAATACTGCTTCTTCTAATTGGTCTTCACTAAAATCAGTCCATGCTTTTGGAATAAATTGTTTTCCTGGGTCTGCCCAAAAATCACTATAATGATAATCTAATAACACTTTCATACCTATATTCTTTGCTCTTTTTGCAAGTCTTATAGTCGTATTTAAATCATTTGTACCTGCTCCATATGCCTTTCCATCTTCTGAATACGGATTGTTCCAAAGCCTTAATCGAACATAATTAAAGTCATAATCCTTCATTATATGAAATAAATCTTTTTCAATTTCATGATCAAAATATTTTCCACCACACGTCTCTATTTCTAAAAGTGTAGAGATATCCATTCCTTTTATATATTCCATACGATATCCTTTTCTGATAAATTCATACAATCCACTTAATCTTCAAATGTAAAACGTTTCATCATGCTACGGTAACGAAATCTTGCCATTTGATTCTTATTCAGTACGTCCTCTTCTGATCCTGTATATTGGCATCGAATACAATAATATTCTTCTTTCTCTTTATCATAAAACATATCAATATCTAAATCTCTCATAAAACATGAGGGACATCGATAATTTAATTTGCCTTTTCCAGATTGAGCCATGTAGATACCTCCTCACCTTCCGAAATTGTTGTTTTGTAACCAATTGTAAACATTGGAGAAAATGCATAACCTTCTTTTATAAAACCAATTGAATTTTTCTTGTCTGTTTTCATAGAAACCTTTGTTTGAATCGCAGATACCGTAGCCATGACTTCTTCAAATTCTTCTAATTCTTCTTCACGACATTTATATTCATATGAAATGTCTAATTTATTCGTTTTATTCGTAACCGCCAGAGAAACACAGGTCATATCTTCAGGATATTCTGTAGTTCCATAGCAGCCAACCATATACTCTTGCAACTCAACAACTGCAGTTTCATCAGTACTAGAAAGAATTTTACGAATTGTTTTGATGCTAGATGACCCTTCGGTAAATACTATTTTCGTCTCTAATGTTAACTTTAAAGAAGCAAATTCAATTTCAACAGGGTCTAAGGTTAATATTCGATCCTGATTTACTTGTGTAAATTTCGCTTTCGTTCTACATAAACATAAATCAACTTCTTCTCCTTGATAAATTAATTTGGCGCTACGAACGGTTCCCTCGCCTGCATAATGAGTAAAGTATCCCGCTCTATATTTTTCCTGAATTAAAAATGGGTAGGAAGCATCCTGCACATGTTTTGTTCCAATTCCAACTGGCCAATCTAATTTTGCAACATAAGGTCTAAGGTCTACTAAAGCTCCACCTTGGTCCATATTGATACACGCACGCATATATGGATCCGCATACCAGAATAGTTGTTTTTCTGAACCATATAAAATATCCTGCCACAATGCACACTCTGGCTCAGTGTATGATTTCGTTTCTCTAAAGAAATCACTGAACTCTGCCATAGTCATATCAATAAGTTTTCCATTTTTTTTCAATTCGCCATAGTATGCCATTCCATCTTCGTATGACTGTTTTAGCAATTCATAAGGAGCTTCCCATCTGCCCATTTTATTCATCCATCCAGGTCCAACGAACATCATGTTATAGCTATACCCATTATTATATTTTTGAAGAGAACGATATTGGTCAATAATGTTATATAAATACGGATATTGTCCATCTTGATAAATCATGCCTCTCAATACATTTTGAGGGTGTGTTCCAAAATTCGAACCATTTCCATCATAGCATGCAATTAAATCCCTTGATAAATGTGGGATTGCAACAATACCACTATCTTCATCCTTATTCGCTGCAGGTGCATGAGTGTTTTGTTTGGATGGTATCCAAGGATTCCATGGTCCACCGTCCATTAAGGTATACCAGGAATTGTTGCAAGTGTGATATGCTTTTGGTCCTTCTTCAAAGCAGGTAGCTACGGCACATTTTACACTAGGGTATTGCTTTTTAATATAATTTGTTAAATCAGCATCCATATAATAGGATCCCGTTGACTCTGGGTAAAAACCAAAAATGTCATAAAATTTAGTAAAAACATCGTTTACGATAGAAATCTTATCTTCCATAGAAAACATCCAGATGCAGAATTCTTTTGTTTTATATTTTTCACGAAATTCTGTACAAGGAAGTCCTAATAAAGTGAGGGAAATCTCATCCCCATAAAGCTTATGATGTTCTTTTGCTATAGAAACGGCTTCTTCATTAAACAAACTGGCATATGTCATTTGTATTGTTGTTTTGAGCCCATTTTTATGAGCAATCTCTTGCTGTGTACGAAAAATATCAAGCGACTCAGTTAATAAATTATCTCTTGCTATGTCCTCTTCTTTTCCATGACCTGTAACTTTTTCAGCATATTCCGGAACCATCTCAGGTCTATGAATAATGTTGACTATAAATTTTTCCATTTATTTCCTCAATTCCGCTGTCTTCAGCATTTATTATCCTTTAACTCCACCACTGGTAATTCCTTCTACATAAAATTTTTGCATAATCATAAACAATATAGAAATCGGAATACTAATGAGCACCCCACCAGCACAGAATCTGGCAAAGTAAAGATTTATTAAATTTTTATCCAACATGTTATACAATCCAATCGCAACTGTCCAGTCAGAAGAAATTCCAGAATTCAAAATGATTCTTGCAAAAATAAAATCCATCCAAGGAGCCAAAAATGCTGATATTACTGTATAAACTATAATAGGTTTTGAAATCGGTAAAACAATTTTTGTAAATATTTTTGCCTCATTTGCACCTTCAATTTTTGCTGCTTCTCTTAATGATGCAGGTATGGTATCAAAGAATCCCTTTACGATCAAATAACCAAGACCTGCACTTCCTGAATACACTAAAATCAATCCAATATGTGAATTTGTTAAATTAAATGATTTCAAGATAAAGTAAACTGCAATCATAGATAAAAATGCAGGAAATAAATTTAAAATAACCGCAAGATTCATCAAAGTTTTTCGAAGTTTGAAACGCATACAACTAACAGCATAACTTACCATCAACACATAAAAACTAGAAATCACACAGGAAAAAACTGCTATAATAAAGGTATTTAGAAACCATGTTGGAAACTGAGCCACAGTATCTGCCCCAAATAGTAAAAGTTGATAATTGCTAAATGTAAAAGATGAAGGTACAAAACGACTGATATGTACTCCTGGATAACCACTAAAAGAAGTTAGCACCAACCAAAAAATAGGAATCAACCAAAATAGAGACAGGAAACTCAAAAAAATGTGACGAAAAGTAGGTTTAATAAATCGTTTTATCATTGAAAATCCTCCTCTCTATTTCCTTTAATCATGGTATTAAATGCAAGCAAGGTAAATGTTGCACATAGAACAAATACGACGATTCCAATAACGGATGCCATTTTAAAATTATACTGTTCTTGAGTGAGACGATATAACCAGGTAACAAGTAGATCAATTTCTTTTGCATTGGAATTTGCAAGATACTGATCCATTGTAAAAAACACATCTTGTGTTAGTAAATAGATGACATTAAAATTATTAATATTTGCTACAAAACTAGTTACCAGATAAGGACCAGTAACAAATAACATATACGGCATTGTGATTTTTACAAAAACCTGGAAACCATTGGCTCCATCAATTCTTGCACTTTCCATAATATCAGTTGGAATATTAAGCAAAACACCTGTCGCAATCAGCATTAAATATGGAATACCAATCCACATATTAATTAATATAACCATAACCTTAGCCCAGGCCGGATCTGTTAAAAATGGAATATAACTTAAACTTTGTTTAACTAATCCTATATTCTGTAAAAATTCAGTAACACCTAAAGATTGACAAATCGTATTCACAATTCCGGTATCTGCGAAGAAATTACGAACCAACAATAATGTTACAAATTGAGGAACTGCTATTGTTACAACAAAAAATGTTCTCCACATTTTTTTCAATTTTGTTTTTTTATCATTGATAAAAATTGCTAGTAAAATACCTGCGATATAATTGGTAAAGGTAGCAAAGAATGCCCATACCAAGGTCCATAACAACACTTTCTTAAATGAATATCCAAATGTTATGGTGATAGAAGATGTAAAGAGTTGTTGAAAATTTTGTACTCCTACCCAGGTAAATAGATTTGTTGGTGGCATATTTGTTTGATCGTAATTTGTAAACGCAACCATAATCACAACTAATAGTGGAATTACAGTAAAAACTACGATTCCTGCAACTGGGAAAAATAATAATGTGATATGAAATTTTTTATCGAAATACTCCTTTATATCTTCAGAAAAGTTGTTAATATGCTTTCCTGCTTCTTTTCTTAATTGTAAGGAACGCACCTTTATGATATTTACAAAATAGATCAAGAGCGATACGAATAAAATAAAAATACTAATAATACCAAAAAGCAATATTTTAAAAGAATGATCAAATTCATTGACTTCATTTTTCATAGTATCTAGGTTAAATATCATTTCTCTTTGCACTGTTCCCAGTGTTGGAATTTTAATCAAATACGGAATTGCTACAATCCATGCAAAAAAACAAACTAATATTTGAAACAAGGTCATGATAATTCCCTTGATCATTTGTTTCCTCCCAAAGTATCCCATACCCATTATGAGGAGCGAGAACTTTACAAAGAGGTCTCCTTCTTTGATTGCAAGAACGATTTCTTTTATGAACTTTACAATTTGAGTTAAAAAATTCTTCATATTCGTCTCCTGCTTACATATCGTGGCAAGCACTTTCTTTTTAATATAACCCACATACACAAGTAACAGCCATGTATGTGGGTTATTGTCATTGAAGTTAATTTTGTAAAATTAGTATTATTGAACAGGAGCCGTAATTCCATCTACTAAAAGATCTACTAGTTCCTGTAAGTCTGTTCCATCTGGATTTCCAGCTGCAACGATTGCTCCATATGCAGAAGCTGGATCCCAGAAATTATTACCAACTCTTTGCACTGTTGCGTATACACTTTGCGCTGCCAGTGCTGCAATTGCAGGGCTTGACTGAACTTCATCAGAAGCTGCTGCTTCTATATTGGAAGGACCAAGTCCACGTTGTTCAAAACGTTTAACCTGATTTTCATAGTTTGTAATCCATTCTGCAAGTAACATAGCCCATCCTGCATACTCTGAATATGCGTTTACACCAACTAATTTATATCCAGCAAAACTTGACATTTGAACTTGTTCACCTGCTACTGTGTAGGTAGGTAATTTTACTGCTGCATAATTTTCACCCCATGCTGCTTCTGCTGTCGCTGCATTCCATGTGCCATTAATACCTGCTGCAATGGTTCCATCTGTTACACCTGTTACAAATTCAGCATCGCCTAGACTTACAAATCCAGGATTGTTTGCAATTGTAAGCATAGCTTCGGCAACCTGTGCTCCTGTATACTTTCCATCTGTTTCATTCCATGTACAGAAATTCGTAACTCCATCCTCATTTAAAGCAAGCGTTAAACCTGCTCCTTGAAAAAATGAATATAAATACCAACCTGAAGAATAATCAACGGTAATTTTTTTACCTGCTGCACTAGCAACTTCCATCATTTTATCAAGTGATTTCACATCTTCTTCTGTAAATACAGATTTATCATAAAACATAAAATATCCATTATCTGCGGTCATTGGATAAGCATATAATGTGTCTTCTTTCATCGCTGCTTTCACACTACCAGCTTCCACTCCACCATTCGCTTCAATGATTGCATCTGTGTTGATAGATACCGGCTGTAAAGCTCCTGCGTTAACCAATTCATTTAACTGGTCGTCTGCAAACGCAAATACATCTGCAGCTGCTTCAACATCTGTTAATACAGTATCCTTTGCTGTTGATTCTGATTGCACTCCTAACGAAATGTCAAAAACTGCTTTATCTGCATAAAATGTTTTAAAGCTTTCAATCATTTCACCAAGCATTACCTGATCTTCTTCTGCACCCCACATTACAAGAGTTACATTTTCTAATTCTGTTGTTTCTGTTACCTCTTCTGTTACTTCTTCTGTCGTTTCAACGTCTGTTTCTGTTGTTACTGCTGTTTCTGTTTTCCCGCATCCTACAAAAATTGTTGCAAGCAATGAAACAGATACTAATACCGCCAATACTTTACTCTTCATATTTTTCCTCCCTTGAAGATAACTTCACCCATCTTTTGTTTAACAACTAATTGATTTAGTCTCAAAATATCAGACTTATTGGTTTGCGCAATCGGTTGTTCTGTAACTAAAGAATATCAAAAGAACTTTTTATTGTCAATGTATAATATCACAAATTTAAAAGGTGTAAATTTGTTACTATTTTACAATTTTGGAAAGATAAATAAATCGTTTAAACTTAATATATAAGCATTTGTTCAATCGGTTGTTCATTATTAATAGTGCAAAAAACGCCGTATAGACGGCGTTTATTTGGTTGATTCTTTCATTGATATTTCATACCCTAGTTCAATCTTATGCGGAATGTTATCGTCTCCATCTAAAATGGATAGTATTGTTTTAGCTGCGATGATTCCAACTTCATCATTAGCAAAATCAACAGATGTAATAGATGGCAAAAAACCTTCTAGTAAATTACTGCCAAAAAATGATGCAACCTTTATATCTCTTGGAACTTTAATTCCATCACGTCTTAACTTCTTCAATACCTGTAAGCAAATACTATCATCCATACATACGATACAATCTGCCTTTTGATGTAATGCATGGTCTACCGCTTTTTCAATGGCAATGTAATGATTCAAATTATCAAAAATTAATTCTTTAGAAACATTCATGTTCTTGATTTCATGTGCTTTGCAAAAACCTTCATACCTACTTTTTGTTACATAATAATTTTGATCTCCACAAAAAAGTGCCATTTTATGCAATCCTTTATTTAGAAGTATTTCTGTTAATTCTGCACAGCCTTCCGCATGTTTTGCATCAATTTGATATACAAATGGATCAGGATAAATACCAAGCACAAGAAATGGGATGTTCTTAGATTTTAAGTATTCCACAGCAGCACCATGTATCGTAGTTCTTGTTAAAATCACAGCATCAACTTTACGATTTGCAATAACTCGCGCCAAATTACTTATATCCTCTTCAGACGTTTTACTAACAATCACATCAAAATCCATCGCGGAAAGATAGTCACACGCTCCAACTAATACTTTTTGAAAATAAGGTAATTCTGAAATATTGTAATCAGCTGGTAAAGTTATACAGATATTAAATGTTTTGGATTGCGCTAAACTTCTTGCAATTACATTTGGTTTGTAATCATGTTTTTCTATATAGTGCAATACTTTTTCTCGCGTTTCAGTTCCTATTCTTCCTTTTCCGGAAATTGCTCTGGAAACGGTTGTCTTTGAAACTCCCAACGCATCTGCAATGTCTACAATCGTAATTGCCTTTAAATCTGTTTTTTCTTGTTCCATAATGTCCCCTCTATTTTAAACATCTTTCTTCTAAAGTAACAAGGATAACTACATCTGTCAACCATGTATGTTCGCCATGTCCACATACAATGGCAGTAACAAATTACAGACTATTTACATTATAATATATTGTGCTATACTGTTATTGCGCAATCGGTTGTTCCGATATTTTATTTAATCATCCTATAAAGAAAGGAATTATCAAATTATGCATCCTAATTCAATCATATTTGGTAGCGCATATTACGAAGAATATATGCCATATAATCGTATTTTACAAGATTTTACAATGATGAAAAAAGCAGGAATGAATACCATTCGTATTGGTGAGTCAACCTGGAGTTCATTAGAGCCAGAAGATGGTATTTTCAATTTCAATCACATAGATCTTATGCTCCAAACAGCATTCGATGTTGGATTATCGGTTATTGTTGGTACTCCAACATACGCGATTCCCTCATGGCTTGCCATAAAATATCCAGATATACTTGTGACTGGAAAAGAAGGACAAGCAAAATATGGCCATCGTCAAACTATGGATATATTAAATCCTAACTATCGTAATCACTGTGAGCGTATGATTCGCGAACTTTTACAACATATTCATAAACATCCTTCCATCATTGGTTACCAGTTAGACAATGAAACAAAATCCTATGGGAATTATGGGCCCTATGCTCAACAGGAATTTATTAGCTATTTAAAAAATAAATTTCCAGATATCAACAACCTGAATTCGTCTTTTGGTCTTAATTATTGGAGTAATCGTATTCATGACTGGTCTCAATTTCCTGACATCAGAGGTTCCATCAATGGGAGTTTAAATGGAGAATTTAAAAAATTCCAAAGGTCCATGGTAAGTGATTTCCTAAACTTTCAAAACGCTATCGTCTGTGAATATCTCCAAGAAAATCAATTCATTACTCAGAATTTTGATTATGGTTGGACTACACATTCTTATGGACTTCAACCAGAAGTTGATCAAGTTGATGCTGCAAAGCAATTAACAATCGCAGGTTTTGATATATACCATCCCTCACAAAATAAATATACTGGAAAAGAAATATCCTTTGGTGGTTCTATCGCAAGGTCTATCAAAAATCAAAATTACTTCATTTTAGAAACCCAAGCACAGGGAAATATAAATTGGTTGCCATATGAAAAACAATTGCTTTCACAAGCGTTTAGTCATTTTTCAAATGGAGCTGATTCTTTGCTATATTGGAACTGGCACTCTATTCATAATTCTCTTGAATCCTATTGGATGGGAGTTTTAGGACATGATTTAAGAGAAAATAGAGCTTATAAAGAAATATGTGAATTAGGACAAGAATTAAAAAAATATGGAGATCATATTTATCATCTAGAAAAGAATAATCAGGTTGCTATTCTTTTGGACCATAATTCTCTCATTGGTTTAACAGAGTTTCCCTTAACCAATAACTTAATTTATAATGATATATTTAGATGGCTACATGATGCAATTTATGAATTAAATATTGAGTGTGACGTAATTTTTTCATCACAAATAAGTACACTTACAGATTTATGTAAGTATCAGTATTTAATGATACCAGCATATTATAGCGCTGAAGAATCCATTCTTCATCTCATAAATTCCTACGTGGAACAAGGTGGTCATTTAATTTGTACTTATAAAACTGCATATGCTGATGAATATCTAAAAATAAGACATGAACGTCAACCTTATATCATTAACAAATGTCTTGGGCTAACGTATCAGCAATTTACAAATCCTGATGAAACCACTCTTAAATTTTCAAATCCACAACTAGAAAAGAAACACTTTGAAACAAAGGTTCAGGTATCAACGTTTATGGAATTATTAATACCAAGTACTGCAAAAGTTATTGCCTCTTATGAAAATACAGGATTTTATGACACCGCTGCAATTACAGAAAATAACTATGGATTAGGATCAGCCATATATCTTGGCTGTCATTTCGATTCAACAACATTAAAAGATATTTTATTTGAATATTTCCAAAAAAACAAATTTGAAATGGATCAGAATCAGTTTCCTATTATTCATAAAATGGGAATCAATCAATTCCAAAAAACAATTCACTACTACTTTAACTATTCTAATAGTCGTCAAAAAGTTCATGTAAATTATAACAATGTTTATGATTTAAGAGGTGCTGTTCATGTAGCATCTATAACCGACTTTTATTTGGAACCATGGGATTTTAAAATACTTGAATCATAAAGAAAAGGCTGCAAATGCAGCCTTTTCTTATTAATCTGTTTTACATAAGTACCAATCATCAAAGGTTCCCCATGCTCCTTCACCAGCTTTCACATAGACTCCTACGGTTAACTTGTGATCCACAACTTTAATATCTTTTATCTCTGGCATAACCCACTCCGCATATCCATTCACTGTAAATTCTGTTGTATACGTTACATCCCCTGAAGTTGCATAAATATAAAATGTTGCTTCTGCTCCTTGATTTCCTCCTTGACCATACATACTAAAATAATAAGTACCATCATTTAAATCATCAAAATTTTGTTCTGCTTGGAAATATACTTCTCCTAAATTCCAATAATGAAGTGAAGTGCTTCCGCTATAAGCATCTGCTTCTTTTTTTAGAAAATCAGCTGGATTTGTTTCATCATAGATAATTTTATATGCCAAAAAATCGTCTCCTTCAAAATCTGCATTCTGAATAAAATTCACATGAGCAATATGTAGTTGTGCAAAGACTTCATCTCCATCTTCAGTAACACCATCTATTACATAGTCTGAGATAATTGATGTGTCAATTGTTGATAGCAACGCCTGATTCCAAGTTACTGGAACTTCAGTACTTTTACTTCGATTATTATATACAACATATACTGTTTCTGGCATTGTTAATGGAGCATCTAAATTTATATCAACATTTACATCCTTAATAAAGTCTGCTTTTAGGTCTGAATTTGTACCGTATTTAAGATATTTAAAAACAGAAAGTGAAGGAAGTGGATTTCCATGAAAATCAAACAAAGCCTGATTATCCCAGGAAGATCCTCCATAATACTGACCTGCATCTTCCGAATCATAACTACCAGCATAAGACGAAGCCCATCCAGTTCCAAATACTTCCCATTTATTCTTATTGGAAGAAAGTACCTCTTCTGCAGTATCTAAGTCATAATCATACACCTGGACAGGTATCCATGCCGGTTCCCAGTAAAAAACACCTAGCCCATATTCACCTTTACTCGCAACGGTAGCACATACATCACGAATTACATTTGACTGACTTTGAACCGAAGCAGCATAGTTAGAATTTAAATCCTTCTCGTTTACACTGTTTGGATGTCCATCACCATCTTCCAGCGTATATGCATACGAGGTTTCTGCAACCATAACCTCTTTTTGATACTTTTCAATGATTCGATCCATCAAATTCGATAAATTATCTAGTGTACCATGCCAATATGGATAATAAGATATCCCCATGACATCATAATCTACCTTAAATTTCTTTAAAGTTGCCATATAAGTATCAATCCCATCAATATCTTCTGCATTCGTAAGATGTACCGCAATTTTAATTTCAAGTTCTCGTTCGGCCTGTATTTCTCTTACTGCCAAAGAAGCTTTACTCATAAGTTTTGCAATCGACGATTTCTTTGTTTCACCTGCCATCCCATTATTTGTTTCATTTCCAATTTGAACCATTGCTACTTCACTACCAGCATTAATAATTTCCGATAAACTTTCTTTAGTAAAACGATAGATTTCCTGTTCTTTCTCTTCAAAAGTTAACTTTTCCCATGCTTTTGGGGCTTTCTGCTTAGCAGGATCTGCCCAAAAATCAGAATAATGATAGTTTACTAAAAGTTTAATACCATACTTGGCTGCTCTTTTACCAATTTCTGCTGCTATTTTTGTGTCAGAATTTCCACCACCATATCCGTTTCCCTCTTGATCATATGGATCATTCCATACGCGCACTCTAACATAATTAACACCGGAATCACGTAAGGTTTTAAAAATATCCTGTGGATTACCAGCTTCATCATAAAATATAACACCGCTTTTTTCTAAAGAAATAATACTCGAAATATCAACACCACGAATAAATTCATCAGAAATACCTTCAATTTTCTCAACATAAATTTCCGCATCTACACTAGTGGTTGGTAATTCTGGTTGATAAATTACTTTATTAGTTTCTGTGTCTTGATTCCCTATGTCTTGATTTTCTATTTTTTTACCACACGACATCATAAAAAATAAGATAGCAACAAATAGTAAACGAATACCTTTTCTTCTCATTATTATTCACTTTCCTCTCAATAGCGCAACCGTTTGCGCTTTATGGTATTAAAATAACACAGAAAAAAAAAGATGTCAATAAGTCCCGCTTATTGACACCTTTTTTCTATGATGTTCACAAAAAATGTTTTGCAAATTTAGTAATTATTAAAGACTTATATTGCATTTTTCACATAATTCTCTTGCAGTTTCTACAGAATCAACTCCTGTTTTGTTTTTTATAGGCGCAAATTCATACTCACGAACAACCTCAAAAGGAAGACAGGAATCAGCCATATGAATCATATCTAAAACTAAGGTTTCAAATTTATATCCATT
>CANRGO010000016.1 GCA_947630125.1 uncultured Lachnospiraceae bacterium
ATGGTGATATTGGGACAAGTACACTAGGATCTGTATCAAAAAGTAAATATTTTAATATGCCAAATATGAAAAAATTGGGGTTATTTAATATAGAAGGAATTGAGAATCTTGAAAAAGAGGAACATCCTATTGCAGTTTTTGCCAGAATGGAAGAAGCTTCTAAAGGGAAGGATACAACAATTGGACATTGGGAAATTGCAGGTATTGTTAGTGAATATCCAATGCCAACCTATCCCAATGGATTTCCAGAAGAAGTTCTCAAAGAATTTACAGAGAAAACTGGTAGAAATGTGATTTGTAACAAACCATATTCTGGTACAGAAGTAATCAAAGATTTTGGTGATGAACATGTGAAAACAGGTGATTTAATTGTTTATACATCGGCAGATAGCGTATTTCAAATTGCTGCACACGAGGATATTGTTCCAATTGAAACCTTGTATGATTATTGTAGAATTGCGAGAGAAATGTTACAAGGAAAACATGGAGTGGGGAGAGTCATAGCAAGACCTTTTATTGGAGAAAGCGGAAATTACTCCAGAACAAGTAAAAGGCATGATTATTCATTAATTCCTCCTAAGACTACCATGTTAGATCAATTGAAGGAACATGATTTCAGTGTCATTGCTGTTGGAAAGATACATGATATATTTGCAGGTAAAGGAATAACAGAGTATACCTATACACAGTCAAACGCAGAAGGAATTGATAAAACTTTGGAATACATGGGTCGAGACTTTGAAGGACTTTGTTTTATTAATTTAGTTGATTTTGATATGCTGTTTGGACATCGTAATGATGTGGACGGTTATGCAAAAGCATTAGCTTATTTTGATGAGAAGTTGCCAAGCATTATGGAGTTACTAAGAGATGATGATATTTTAATGATAACCGCAGACCATGGGTGTGATCCAGGATTTGTTCAATCAACTGATCATTCAAGAGAATATACACCTTTTATTATGTATGGAAAGAATGTGAAAGCAAAAGATTTAAAAACTAGAGAAACATTTGCAGACATTGCAGCAACTGTGGTAGACTATTTTGGTTTGGAACCACAAACAAGTGGAAACAGCATGTTATAAAAATATAAATAATTGTAAGTTTTGGAGGACGAAGTGAGTCAGTATACACAAGAAATAAATAAAAGAAGAACATTTGCCATCATATCTCATCCTGATGCAGGTAAAACCACATTAACAGAGAAATTTTTGCTTTATGGAGGAGCTATCAATCTTGCAGGAAGTGTAAAGGGAAAAGCAACGGCAAGACATGCAGTTTCGGACTGGATGGAAATTGAAAAAGAAAGAGGTATTTCTGTAACCTCATCCGTCCTTCAATTTGAATATGATAATTATTGCATCAATATTTTAGATACTCCTGGACATCAAGACTTTTCTGAAGATACCTACAGAACTTTGATGGCGGCAGATTCAGCGGTAATGGTTATTGATGCATCGAAGGGTGTTGAAGCACAGACTAGAAAATTATTTAAAGTTTGCGTTATGAGAAATATTCCTATCTTTACGTTTATTAATAAAATGGATCGTGAGGCTAGAGATACTTTTGATTTATTAGATGAGATTGAAAAGGAATTGGGAATAGCAACCTGTCCTGTAAATTGGCCAATTGGTTCTGGTAAAGGATTTCAAGGTGTCTTTGATAGACAAAAAAGCTGTATCCATATGTTTTCAGATACCTTAAAAGGAACTAAGGAAGGTGCAACCAAAGAGGTATCAATAGAGGATGAACAGCAATTAGAAGCCATAATAGGAAAAGATGCCAAAGAACTTTTGCTTGGAGAAATTGAATTGTTAGATGGCGCAAGTGCAGAGTTTGATATAGATCAAATTCAGGGAGGAAAGCTTACCCCAGTTTTCTTTGGATCAGCATTGACCAATTTTGGTGTGGAGTTATTTTTGAAGTATTTTTTAAAAATGACAAGTTCACCATTAGCAAGAACGGCTGATATCGGGGTGATTAATCCAACAGAAAAAGATTTTTCTGCCTTTGTATTTAAAATCCAAGCGAATATGAATAAGGCACATCGAGATAGAGTGGCATTTATGAGAATTTGTTCTGGTAAATTTCAAGCAGGAATGGAAGTAAAACATGTGCAAGGAGGAAGAACTATGCGTCTTTCTCAGCCACAGCAAATTATGGCAAGCGAAAGAAAGATGGTAGAAGAAGCGTATGCAGGAGATATCATAGGAGTATTTGATCCGGGAATTTTCTCCATCGGGGACACCTTATGTATGAGCAATGAAACCTTTAAATATGAGGGGATTCCTACTTTTGCACCAGAGCATTTTGCAAGGGTAAGGCAAATTGATACCATGAAACGTAAACAGTTTATGAAAGGAATTACCCAGATCGCGCAAGAAGGTGCAATCCAAATTTTCCAGGAATATAATACTGGCATGGAAGAAATCATCGTTGGAGTGGTAGGCGTACTTCAGTTTGAGGTTTTAAAATATCGTTTAGAAAATGAATACAATGTGGAAATAAGAATGGAAAATCTACCTTATGAACATATTCGCTGGATTGATAATAAACATGAAGTTGATATAGCGAAATTAGTTGGAACCTCTGATATGAAGAGAATTAAGGATTTGAAAGACAATTCGCTACTCTTATTTATACATGCATGGAGTGTTGGGATGACACTTGAAAGAAATAAGGGCTTGATTCTTTCTGAATTTGGGAAAAATTAACATTGTTTTTTGAACGTTTTTCTTATGGTTGGAAAACATAAAGGAGAAGCAAATGAAAAAAAATGTATTCAAATTGATTCTTTCCCTTTTTTTAATCGTAGAATTAGGATTTGCAATTGTTCTTTTGTACAATTATATGAACAATACGAATCAGGAGAGCAGCTTAGAAGAAGTAATGGTTGAAGAAACTTCTGTTTCAATCTTAGAGGAAGCGGTAGTCACAAATTCAACTGATAATAATAAGCAAGATCAAATTCTGGAAAAACAAATTGAAGTAGAAACAGAAGAGAAGACAGGAAATGAAACCATTGGCGTTGAGACATCTGAAGTTGCAGAATTACTTAAGCAATCGGAAGGAGCTTATGCTTTTGAAAATATGGAAAGTTCTCTTCAACCATTATATGGAGAAATTTATTATATTATTCAAAATCTTAAACAAGACATTCAGGTTAGTTCTCTAAGTAAAACGGATATTGAATATGCTTTTCAATGTGTTTTAATTGATCATCCTGAGATTTATTATGTCGACGGATATACGTATACTACTTATACCCAGGATGATATGATAGTTAAAATTCATTTTTCTGGGAATTATACCAAAACGGAGGAAGAGGTTGTATCGTTAAATCAACAACTAGAAACAGCCGTTATGAATTGCATTTCTGGAATACAAGTGGAAGCCGATGATTATTTGAAAGTGAAATATTGTTATGAGTATTTAGCCAATCATACGGTTTATAATCTGGAATCTGCAGAAAATCAAAACCTTCTATCCGTCTTGTTGTATGGAGAGTCTGTTTGTCAAGGGTATGCAAAGGCGATGCAATATTTGTTGACTCGTATGGGGGTATATGGAACTTTGGTTGTTGGGACAGTAGATGGCGGAATTGGTCATGCATGGAACTTGGTACGAATGAATGGAAATTATTATTATGTTGACTCTACCTGGGGCGATGCATTTTATGTATTTGATCAAAATCAAACTCAGGAATTAGATTCAAATTTAATGACTATTAATTACGATTATCTGGGAGTTACAACAGAACAATTAAACAAAACTCATGTTATTGATAATCCAGTTCCCTTACCAAGATGTGTTGCAACCGATGATAATTTTTATGTACGAGAAGGAGCTTTTTTTCAAAGTTATGATGCAAATCAGGTTGCTTTGCTGTTTCAAAAAACTTATGGATCTGGGCAAAAGCTTGTAACATTAAAATGTAGTGGACAATCTGTGTTTGATGAAATGTTTCAAGATTTAATCGTAAATCAGACAGTTTTTTCCTATCTTTCTGAAAGCAGTACTTCGGTGGCGTACGCAGATAATCAGGAACAATTAAGTCTAACATTCTTTTTAAATCAGTAAGCATGTATAGAAGAAAACGCTAGGCAAAAAAATAAAGTTTTGTTATAATGAAAAGGATAGAAACAAAGGAGGATTAACTTATGGAAAAAGAAATGGATAAAAGCTCCTATGTACTTGCAAATGATGAACGCTTTGGTGAAGTGAAAATAGCCAATGATGTTGTTGCCATGATTGCATCTTTAGCAGCTACAGAAGTGGAAGGTGTATCTGCCATGAGTGGAAATATAACCAACGAGTTAATGAGCAAAGTTGGAATGAAAAGCTTAACGAAGGGTGTGAAAGTTGAAGTTTTAGGAAGCAATGCCTTGGTTGACTTATCAGTAACCTTGGAATATGGCTACAACATACCACAGACCAGTCAAAAAGTTCAGGAAAAAGTTAAAATTGCAATTGAAAACATGACAGGCTTGGAAGTTTCCAGCGTTAATGTAAGAATTGCTGGTATTAATATGGTGAAAAATAAATAAAAATCCCAGTGCGGTAACATTCAGGTGCCTTTCTTAAAAGTTCACGCCATAAATAACAGGCAGAATTTTATGGTTAGGCATTTTGAATATATAGAGGAAAATGAAATGACAAGAAGAGAATTAAGAGAACATATTTTTAAATTATTATTTCGTGTAGAATTTAATACATTGGAAGAAATGCCTATGCAATGCCGTTATTTTTTTGAAAATGATGAAAATCAAGTCAAAGTTTCTGATGAAGAATACATTCAGGATAAATATGAAAAAATAATGGATAAATTATTGGCGATTGACGCTCTGATTGATGAGAAGGCTGAAGGATGGAAGACGATACGTATGGGAAAAGTTGATCTTACAATCTTGAGACTTGCAGTATATGAAATTCTCTATGATGATCAGGTACCAACGGGTGTAGCAATCAATGAGGCAGTGGAACTGGCGAAAGCATTTGGTCAGGAAGAATCACCTGGCTTTATCAATGGAGTGCTTGCAAAATTTGCAAACTAAATGAGGCTTACATGAAAAATATTTATTCGGTTTATCAAGTGAACCAGTATATTAAAAAAATGTTTCTTGAAGACTATCTTCTTCATGCTGTCTGGATTAAGGGTGAAGTTAGTAATTTGAAATATCATAGCTCGGGGCATGTATACTTTACTTTGAAAGACCAAAGCAGTGCGATTAGTTGCGTGATGTTTCAAACATATAGTCAAAAATTAAATTTCCGTATGAAGGATGGTCAACAGGTGGTCGTTCAAGGAAGTGTTGAAGTATATGAACGTGATGGAAAATACCAGATTTATGTAAAAGAAATCATACCAGAGGGTGCCGGAGCTCTCTATGAAAAGTTAGAACAGATAAAAAAAGAACTAAAAGAAAGAGGAATGTTTGATTCGGTATACAAAAGTAAAATTCCTACTTATATTAAAACATTAGGTGTTGTGACAGCAGAAACTGGTGCAGCGGTTAGAGATATTATTGAAGTTTCAAAGAAAAGAAATCCGTATATCAGAATTCTTGTTTACCCTGCCATTGTACAAGGTGATCAGGCGGCACAAAGTATTGCAAACGGAATACGGGCATTGGAAAATACGGATGCAGAGGTAATTATTGTAGGCCGAGGTGGAGGTTCTCTAGAGGATTTATGGGCCTTTAACGAAGAACTGGTAGCCCAGGCTATTTTTGATTGTAAAACACCAATTATATCTGCAGTTGGACATGAAACAGATACAACAATTGCAGACTTCGTTGCAGATTTACGTGCAGCAACACCATCGCAAGCAGCAGAACTTGCTGTCTCAGATATTCAGCAAATTTTTAGGCAAATGAGGCAGTATGAAGACACCTTAAAACGTGATATGAAATTTAAATTACAACGAAATAAGGAAAAAGCGCTGAATATGAAACGCTCCTTATCCATTTTAAGCCCATCTAATCAAATCAAAGAGAAGAGAACTTTTTGTTTGCGTCTGGAAGAAGGCTTGGAGCAGGCAGAATTAAATTTAATTAGAAAAAAACGTCATACATTTCAACTTTATCTTGAGAAAATGAAAGGCTTATCACCACTTGAGAAATTAAGCCAAGGGTTCAGTTATAGTTGCAAACTAGATGGAACCAGTGTTCATCAAATAGATACCGTACAAGTTGGAGAAATGATTAAAATACAGGTACAAGATGGCGATATATGTGCAGAAGTAAAAGAACTGATACCAGATAATCGATTACAACTATGGAGAGGACAAATTGGAAGCTAAAGTAGATATAAAATTAGAAGATGCGTTTTTAAACCTAGAAGAAATTATTAAGAAACTTGAAGCTAGTAGTATAAGCCTGGAAGAGTCTTTTCAGCTGTACAAAGAGGGGATGAATTTGTTGGAACTTTGTAATAAGCAAATTGATCAAGTTGAAAAAGATGTCTTAAAACTGAATGAACGTGGTGAGTTGCATGAATTTTAAAGAAGAATTAGAGTTAAGAATCAAAGAAACAGAACAAATTGTACTTCAGTTTATTCCTGAGGAAGTAGGATATCAAAAAACAGTTATTGAAGCGATGAATTACAGCCTAAAAGCAGGTGGTAAACGAATCAGACCTCTTTTTATGCAACTTGTGTATCAGTTGTTTGGAGCGACAGATAATGAAATACAACCGTTTATGGCTGCTATTGAAATGATTCATACATACTCCCTTGTCCACGATGATTTACCATCTATGGATAATGATGACTATAGAAGAGGGAAGAAGACAACTCATAAAGTTTATGGAGAAGGAATGGCAATTCTGGCTGGTGATGCATTATTAAATTATGCATTTGAGACAGCTTTGAAAAGCTTCGATAATGGAATTTGTTTTGAAAGAAAAGCCAAAGCATTACAGATTCTTGCAAGAAAAGCTGGTATTTTTGGCATGATAGGCGGACAGACTGCAGATATAGAAGCTGAAAATGTGGAACAGATACCGATAGAACAATTAAATTTTATACATGAAAATAAAACAGCTGCATTATTACAGGCTGCGGTTATGATTGGAGCAATTATGGCTGGAGCTACAGATTTACAGATTAGTTTATTGGAAGACATTGGATTTCATATTGGGTTAGCATTTCAGATTCAGGATGATATACTGGATGTAACCAGCAGTCTTGAACAATTGGGGAAAGCAACTGGAAGTGATGAAAAGAACAAAAAAACTACCTATGTCACGATTTATGGAATACTTCAGTCAAAAGAAGAAGTGTCCAGGCATATAACAGAAGCAAATCAAAAAATTCTAACATTACCTGGAGATAAGGAATTTTTACTGGATTTAGTAAATAGTCTTATTTACCGTGAAAAATAGTAGCTGGAAGAAGGCGAAATATGTATTTGGATAAAATAGAGCAGCCAAACGATATACAAAAAATAGATCGATTGGCTTATGGGCAATTAGCTCAGGAAATTAGAAATTTTCTAATTGAAAAAATTAGTGTTACTGGTGGTCACCTTGGATCGAATCTTGGAGCAGTTGAGTTAACTATGGCACTCCATTTAAGTTTGGATTTACCTCAGGATAAAATAATCTGGGATGTTGGGCATCAGTCCTATACGCATAAAATATTAACAGGAAGAAAAGAAGGCTTTGACAATCTGAGACGTTTCGGAGGTATGAGTGGCTTTCCAAAAAGAAAAGAAAGCCCTTGTGACTCTTTTGATACAGGACATAGTTCCACTTCGGTTTCGGCTGGACTTGGACTTGTGAAAGCAAGAGATATACAAAAACAAAATCATACCATAGTATCGGTTCTTGGAGATGGGTCTCTGACTGGTGGAATGGCATATGAGGCTTTAAATAATGCCTCTAGACTGGATACTAATTTTATTATCGTTTTAAACGATAATAATATGTCTATCTCGGAGAATGTAGGTGGTGTATCCAAGTATTTAAATCAAATCAGAACGGCAGATACCTATCTTGGCCTTAAAGAAAATATCTATAATACATTAAAAGGAATGCCAAAATATGGTGATTCCATGGTAGACGGTATCCGAAAAGCAAAAAGTAGTTTCAAACAATTGGTGATACCTGGAATGTTTTTTGAAGATATGGGAATTACCTATCTTGGACCAGTGGATGGACATAACATGGACGCCATGTTAAAAGTCTTTCAAGAAGCTAAAAGAATGAAACATGCAGTTTTAGTTCATGTACTTACACAAAAAGGAAAAGGATATACTCCTGCAGAAAAGCATCCGGCAAGGTTTCATGGAGCTGAACCTTTTATGATAGAAAATGGAGTACCAAAAAAAAGAAAAACAAATCCTACTTATACCGATATATTTTCAACAGTTATGACAAAACTAGGGGCTAGAGATGAACGTATCGTTGCGATAACTGCAGCAATGCCGGATGGTACAGGGTTGAAACGTTTTAAAAATCTGTATCCAGATCGTTTTTTTGATGTTGGAATAGCAGAAGAACATGCGGTCACATTTGCAGCAGGACTTGCGGCAGGGGGCTTAAAACCTGTGGTTGCGATCTACTCTTCTTTCTTGCAACGAGCATATGATCAGATTCTTCACGATGTTGCAATTCAGAATTTACCAGTAATTTTTGCTGTTGATCGAGCAGGAATCGTTGGAAGTGATGGAGAAACACATCAAGGGTTGTTTGATTTATCCTTTTTATCTTCCATACCGAACTTAACGATTATGGCACCGAAAAATAAATGGGAATTATCAGACATGCTGAAATTCTCGATTGCATATCATGGTCCGATAGCAATTCGCTATCCTAGGGGAGAAGCATATTGTGGGTTGGAAGACTGTCGAAAAGAAGTGGTTTATGGAAAGTCTGAAGTCTTATTCCGTGAAAAGACGATAGTACTTTTGGCAGTTGGAAGCATGGTGAAAACAGCGGTTGAAGTGAGAACGCGGTTAAAAGAACTTGGATTTTCCTGTTCTATTATCAATAGTCGTTTTGTGAAGCCGATCGATGAAGAAGTGATTAGTGAGTTTGCATTGGATCATACTCTTTTTGTAACAATGGAAGAAAATGTCCTAAGTGGGGGATATGGGGAAAAGGTTTTGCGGTATTTGAATCAGACAACTTTTGATTGTAAACTGTTATCGATTGCCATTCCAGATGAATATGTGGAGCATGGTAACCCAGAATTATTAAAAAAAGAAATTGGTATCGATGCGAATGGAATAACAGAACGTATTTTAAAAATCTTAAATCACGAAAAATAAAGTTAACAAATAGAATAGAGGTTATATGAAAGAACGTTTGGACATCCTATTGGTGAAGCATAACTTCGCTGAAACAAGAGAAAAAGCAAAGGCAATTATCATGAGCGGAAATGTATATGTATCCGATCAAAAGGAAGATAAGGCAGGGTCTATGTTTGAAGAAGAAGGCCTGGTTTTAGAAGTACGTGGAAATACCCTTCCTTTTGTAAGTAGAGGAGGACTGAAATTAGATAAAGCAATTCATACATTTTCTCTTCAGCTTGCAGATAAGGTATGCATGGATATAGGAGCATCCACTGGTGGTTTTACTGATTGTATGTTACAAAATGGAGCAAGAAAAGTATATGCCATAGACGTTGGACATGGACAACTAGCTTGGAAACTTAGAAATGATGAACGTGTAATTTGTATGGAAAAGACAAATTTTCGATATGTAACAAATGAACAGATAAAAGAGCCAATTGATTTTGCATCTGTGGATGTATCGTTTATTTCACTTACAAAGATTTTATCTCCTGCAAAGGATTTATTAAAGGACGAGGGGAAAATGGTATGCCTTATTAAACCTCAGTTTGAAGCAGGAAGAGATAAGGTTGGGAAAAAAGGAGTCGTTCGTGAGGCCCAAACGCACTTGGAAGTTATTCATAAAATCATAGATTTTAGTATGGAAATAGGATTTCAAGTTTTGGATTTGGACTATTCGCCAATAAAGGGACCAGAAGGAAATATTGAATATTTGTTATACATTGAAAAGAATGTTGCAAAAAATCAACTTTTATTTCCAATAGAAAAAGTTATGGAAACTGTAAACAAAGCCCAGACAACATTGTAGGATGGTGGCAGGATGAAACATTTTTATATACTTACCAACACATTAAAAGATTCTGATTTTACTGTGAGAAATCGAATTATTGGTTATCTTGAAACAAAAGGTATGATTTGTCAATATGAAGGAGAACCATCACAACAAACGGACTGTATTCTTGTCCTGGGTGGTGATGGTACGCTGCTTCTCGCAGCAAGAGAAAATGTGGACAGGGATATCCCATTAATTGGGGTCAATCTAGGAACGCTTGGATATCTTGCAGAAGTTGATGTGAATCTGGTGGAAAGTGCATTGGATTCTTTAATTGCAGATGAATATTCAATCGAAAAAAGAATGTTGCTGACTGGTAAAATCATACACAAAGATGGGAAAAAATTTGAAGAAGAAACCTTTGCTTTGAATGATGTTGCAATTACAAGAGGACGTAGTTTTCGAATTATCAGTTTTAATATTTATGTAAATGGTCAGTTTCTAAATCATTATCATGCAGATGGAATCATAATTTCAACACCAACTGGTTCTACAGGGTATAATTTATCTGCAGGAGGTCCTATTGTGGACCCAACAGCAGAGTTAATGGTTCTTACACCCATTTGTCCGCATACCATAAATACGCGAAGCATTGTACTTTCTCCTTGTTCTCAAGTAGAGATAGAAATTCCGGCGGGCAAAGATGGATTGATACAGGAAGTAGAGGTTTATTTTGATAGTTCTATGAGATTGGTTATGACTACTGGGGATCGTATTATGATAACTCAGTATCAAAAATATATAGAGATTGTGAAATTAAGTAAAGTTAGTTTTTTGGAAGTTTTACATAAGAAGATGAGCGATTAAGAAAGACAGCGCTTTTTCTGAATAAAAATCGTATTCAGAATCGAAGTAGTTACATGCTCGGAGCATGTAGATTGGAAAAAAATGAAGAGAAGCAGACATGGAAAAATTGTTGAGCTGATAGAGAAATATGAAATTGAAACGCAGGAAGAACTCGCTGATAAATTAAAAGATGCGGGATATCAGGTAACGCAGGCAACCGTTTCAAGGGATATCAGAGAATTAAAACTATCCAAAGTTGCAGATGGTATGGGAAAACAAAAATATATTATTTTAAGACAGGAAAATGGTTATCTTAGTGATAAATATATACGAGTATTGCAAGATGGTTTTGTTTCTATGGATAATGCTCAAAATATTCTAGTGATTAAAACAGTATCAGGAATGGCAATGGCTGTTGCAGCTGCTTTAGACGCCTTAAAGTTTTCTGAAATCGTTGGTTGCATAGCAGGAGACGATACGATTATGGCTGCGGTACGAAGCGTTGACGATACTGTATTTTTAATGGATAAGATACTTGCATTATTAGAACAATAACTTTTTTTAGGCCAAACTGGAGAGTAAGGCAGCCTTAGGGGTAAGAAAAGGAGCGAATATGTTACAGAGTCTACATGTTAAAAACCTGGCATTGATTGACGAATCTGAAGTGAATTTTCAAGACGGATTAAATATACTGACAGGTGAAACGGGAGCCGGGAAATCCATTCTAATTGGTAGTATTAATCTTGCCTTAGGAGGAAAAGCTGATAAGGACATGATTCGTACTGGAGCAGAGTATGGATATGTGGAATTGGTTTTTTCTACTAATACATGGCTTAGAGAACAGCTGAAATTATTTGATTTATCTACAGAAGATGATGGAACACTAATCATTCAAAGAAAGATTATGCCACAAAAGAGTGTTATTAAGGTTTGTGGAGAAACGGTTACATTAAAACAAGTAAAAGACTTAGCATCATTCCTGATTGATATTCATGGACAGCATGAACATCAGTCACTTTTGCATCGATCTAAACAATTGCAAATTTTAGATGAATTTTCAAAACAAGAAATACAGGACTTAAAATTGCAGTTAAAAAGTCAAGTTCAAAAATTGCTTTTACTTTCAGATAAACAAGAGAGTATGCAACTTGATGAGAATTCAAGAAATCGTGAAATGGCGCTGTTAGAATTTGAAATACGAGAGATAGAAACAGCAGATTTAAAAGAAGACGAAGATCTAAATTTGGAATTACAATATCGTAAGATGTTACATTCGAAAAAAATTATGGAGGTTCTTTCCTTTGTTTATGCCCTAACAGGAGCAGATGACAAGGATAGTGGTAAAGAAACCATAGGAAGAGCACTTCGGGAATTGAAGACAGTGGTAAACTTTGATCAGTTCTTAGTTGAGAAAGAGCAACAACTAATGGAATTAGAAACACTGTTGTTTGATTTTAATCATGAAATAGCAGCTTACATGGAAGATTTAGATTTTGAACAAGATGAATTTGCAAAAATAGAAGCCAGATTAAATGAAATAAATCGTTTGAAAAGCAAATATGGTAGTAGCATTGTAGATATTTCGAACTATTTAGAAAAACAAAGAGAACGCTTTGAAGACTTATGTGACTATGAAGAACGGTTTAAGAAACTATTAATAGAAGTCACAAAACAACAGGAACTATGTTTAAAACTTGCAGAAGAAATAAGTAATATCAGAAGAAGTAATGCAAAAATACTCTCAAAAGATTTGGAAGGGGCATTGCTGGATTTAAATTTTTTGAATGTAAAATTTGAAATACAATTGCATTCAAGGCCAGAAAGGCTTGGAGAAAATGGATTTGATGAAGTTGATTTTGTGATTTCTACAAACCCTGGTGAACCAATGAAAGCTTTGGTTCAGGTTGCAAGTGGTGGTGAATTATCCAGAATTATGCTGGCTTTAAAGACAGTTTTGGCGGAAAAAGATCAAATCGATACATTGATTTTTGATGAAATAGACGCTGGTATCAGTGGAAAAACTGCCTGGAAAGTTTCGGAAAAAATGGCAGAACTTTCTAAGAAGCATCAAATCATATCCATTACGCATCTTCCACAGATAGCAGCAATGGCAGACCATCATTTTGTAATTGAAAAAAAGGTAGAAGACCTAAAAACGAAAACAGAAATCACAAAACTTGAGGAAGAACCAATCATAGAAGAATTGTCCCGTATGCTAGGGGGCGAACTTATTACAGAAGCAGTTCGTAATAATGCAAGAGAAATGAAAACACAGGCAAATGTTCGCAAGAGCTAGAAAGACTTTTCTTCTCGAATAAATTCATGTATAATAAAACAAAACTGACTTTCAAAACTAGATAGTCGGGCAGGGGGTAATCATGAAAAATATACTTTTTGTAGCTTCAGAAGGGGTTCCATTTATAAAAACAGGAGGACTTGCAGATGTAGTTGGTTCTCTTCCTAAAAGTATTGCGAAAGAATATTATGATGTGCGTGTAGTTTTGCCTAGATATCTATGTATGAAGCAGGAAGTAAAAGAACAAATGGAATATATTACCCATTTTTTTATGGATTTTGAGGATAAGCAGCATTATGTGGGTTTGCTGCAAGCAAACTATTGTGGTGTTCAATATTATTTCATTGATAATGAAGAATTTTTTCAGGGAAACAAACCTTATGGTCAAGACGAATTGCAAGAAATTAGAAAATGGGTTTATTTTTCCAAAGCAGTCTTGTCTGCACTTCCGGTGTTGAAATTTAAGCCGGATTTAATCCACTGTCATGATTGGCAGACTGGCATGCTTCCGGTCTACCTTAAGGAACGTTTTCGAGCAGGTGAGTTTTATGAGAAAATAAAGTCTGTGATGACGATTCATAATTTGAAATTTCAGGGTAAATGGGATGTAAAAACGGTTCAGAAAATAACCGGATTAGCTGATTTTTATTTTACTCCAGACAAATTGGAAGCTTATAAAGATGCGAATTTATTAAAAGGCGGTTTAGTATTTGCGGATGCAATCACCACAGTTAGCAAAGCATATGCACAAGAAATTAAAACTACTTTTTTTGGAGAAGGACTTGAAGGTCTTTTGCAAGCCAGAAGCAACGATTTAAGAGGAATTGTAAATGGAATCGATTATGAAGAATTTAATCCAGAAAAAGATCCAGCCATAGAATATCCATATAATCAAATTACCTATCGTAAGGAAAAATTAAAAAATAAAAAAGCCTTACAGCAGGAACTTGGGTTAGAAGTGAATGATAAACGTTTTATGGTGGGAATCGTGTCCAGATTAACGGAGCAAAAAGGCTTGGATTTAATTGCTTATATGATGGATGAAATCTGTCAGGATGATATACAAATTGTAGTACTTGGAACTGGGGAAACAAAATACGAAAATATGTTTCGACATTTTGAATGGAAATACCCTGAGAAAGTTTCTGCAAATATTTATTATTCTGAAGCGCTTTCACATAAAGTATATGCTGCATGTGATGCATTTCTAATGCCTTCACTGTTTGAACCTTGTGGTCTAAGCCAGCTTATATCCTTGCGCTATGGAACAGTACCTATTGTAAGAGAAACAGGGGGCTTAATTGACACGGTAGACCCCTATAATCAATACGAAAATTCTGGAACAGGATTTAGTTTTAAAAACTATAATGCACATGAAATGCTGGCAGCTCTTCGTTATGCGGAAGAAATATACTATTATAAAAGAAGAGAATGGAATAAGATTGTGGATAGAGGTATGCTGGCGGATTATTCATGGGAAGTATCGGCTAAGAAATACCAAGAAATGTATGACTGGTTAATTGGATATTAAGACATTCATTTTCCCTCTGTCTTTTTGACAGGGGGATTTTGGCTAGAAATAGAAAGAGGATGAAACATGGCATTTGATGGAGTAACAATCGCCTGTATTAGGGAGGAACTAGAACAGTTATTAGTTGGAGGAAGAATACAAAAAATTGCGCAACCTGAAAAAGATGAACTAATGATAACGGTGAAAAATAACAGTAACCAGTATCGACTTTTAGTTTCGGTAGATCCTTCACTACCTTTGGTGTATATAACGGAAACGAATAAACAGAGTCCTATGACTGCCCCAGCTTTTTGCATGCTCATGCGTAAACATCTACAGGGAGCCAAGATTATTTCCATAACGCAGCCAGGACTTGAAAGAATTTTAGATTTTCAAGTAGAACACTATAATGAACTTGGTGATCTTTGCACAAAACATATTATAATTGAATTAATGGGAAAACATAGTAACTTGATTTTCGTAGATCATAATAAGCGTATAATAGATAGTATTAAGCATGTGAGCCAGATGGTAAGCAGTGTCCGTGAGGTTTTGCCTGGGAGAGAGTATTTTATTCCTCAAACCCAGCAAAAAGAAGAATTGTTTACCTTAACTGAAACTGTTTTTTTTGATCGCTTGATACAACAGGAAACCTCAGTGCAGCAAAATTTATATCAAATTATAACGGGAATATCTCCTTCCTTGTCTAAAGTTCTGTGTTATGAAGCGGATATAGATGCTAACACATATTTTTCATTACTGCCAGATCAAAGTAAGCAAGCTTTATGGCAGGTAGTTAGTTCATTGAAAAACAAACTGTTAAATAAGGAATTTCAACCGGCTATTCTTTATGAAAATGGAATACCTGTAGATTATTATGTAATTGAAAGTTCTTTTTATGATGGAAAAGATACCGTGAAATATGAAAGCATTCAGAAACTTTTAGAACAGTTTTATGCACTTCGAAATCAAATTATTAGAATCAAACAGAAATCTACAGATTTGCGTAGAATCGTTCATACAGCACTAGAGAGAAATCTTAAAAAGGCAGAACTGCAAGAAAAGCAATTGCTGGATACAGAAAAGAAAGAGCAGTTCAGAGTGTATGGAGAATTACTACATACTTATGGATATGAAGCAAAGCCTCAGGACAAAGAAATAAAAGTACTCAACTATTATAATCAGGAAGAACTTGTCATTCCTTTGGACCCAATGCTGACAGCGGCTGAAAATGCAAAGAAATATTTTGATAAGTATAACAAAATGAAACGTACTTATGAAGCCCTTTCCCAGTACATAAAAGAAACCAAAGAAGAAATTGCTCATTTGGAATCTGTAGAAAGTGCTTTGAATATGGCATTGATGGAAGAGGATTTGATTCAGATAAAAGAAGAATTAACCCAGGAAGGCTATATTAAAAGAAAAAATATAAAACGGGAAAAAGTGACTAGTAAACCCTATCATTTTTTGAGTTCAGATGGTTTTCATATGTATGTCGGCAAGAATAACTATCAAAATGAAGATCTCACATTTCAATTTGCTACAGGTAATGATTGGTGGTTTCATGCAAAAAATATTCCGGGTAGTCATGTTATATTGAAAAGTGAAGGGAAAGTGGTTCCGGATAGAACATTTGAGGAAGCGGCTTCACTTGCAGCTTTCTTTTCAAAAGCCAGAGGAAATGATAAAGTAGAGGTTGATTATGTGGAAAAGAAACATGTAAAAAAACCTAGTGGCGCAAAACCTGGATTTGTGGTATATTATACAAACTATTCTATGATAAGCGATAGCAATATTTCAAGGATTGAACAAGTGGATAAAAAATAAGAAAAAGAATCAAACTTGCCTTAACTTGACGTAGCATTTCCTATGGATTATAATGAATAGAAGTTTGGGCAAAATTAAAATTGTGGAGGATGTCATGATTAAAAGTATGACTGGATTTGGCAGATGTGAGATATCTGACGAAAAAAGAAAATTTACAGTTGAATTGAAATCTGTAAATCACCGTTATCTAGATGTAAATATTAAAATGCCAAAAAAATTAAATTTCTTTGAATCCGCAATTCGTTCTACTTTAAAACAATCAGTTCAAAGAGGTAAAATTGATCTTTTTATAACCTATGAAGATTTTACAGAAAGCAATGTAAGTATTAAATATAATCATGATATTGCAAACACATATTTTCAGTACTTAGAGAAGATGGCAGAGGATTTTCATTTGGAAAATGATATTCGCGTTTCTTCCCTTTCTAGATACCCAGAAGTGTTTTCTATGGAAGAACAGAATGTGGATGAAGAACAACTTTGGAAAGGGCTTGAGAGAACAATTTTAAAAGCCGCTGAGGGATTTGTGGAAAGTAGAATCAAAGAAGGCGAACATTTAAAGTTAGATATGCTGGAAAAACTGGATGGCATGCTTGCTTTATTAAAGCAAGTAGAAGAAAGATCACCACAAATTATTGCAGAGTATCGTAAGAAATTAGAGGAAAAAGTAAAAGATTTACTATCAGATACAAAAGTGGATGAAAACAGACTTTTGATGGAAGTAACAATTTTCGCTGACAAAGCATGTGTTGATGAAGAAATCGTAAGATTAAGAAGTCATATTGACACCACTAAAAAAACATTAATCGAAGGCGGAAGTATTGGCCGAAAACTTGATTTCATAGCACAAGAAATGAATCGTGAAGCTAATACAATTTTATCGAAAGCCAATGATTTGGAAATTTCAAATATTGCAATTGAACTCAAAACTGAGATAGAAAAAGTTCGTGAGCAGATTCAGAATATCGAGTAAGGACTAGGTGGTTTTTTTGGAAAAATTAATACATATAGGGTTTGGAAATATTGTGAATACAGGCAAAATCATAGCTATTGTAAGTCCGGATTCTGCTCCAGTTAAACGAATGGTACAACGTTCAAAAGAACTTGGAAATGTGATTGATGCCACACAAGGAAGAAAAACCAAAGCAGTTTTAGTGATGGAAGGTAATCAGGTGGTTTTATCAGCCCTACTTCCAGAAACCATAGCGGGCAGAGCCCATACAGAGGGTGGTGAACGCAGTGAATCGTAGAGGTGAATTAGTTGTTGTTTCAGGTTTTTCGGGTGCAGGTAAAGGCACTCTTATGAAAGCCTTGGTTCAAAAATATGATGATTATTCATTATCAGTTAGCATGACAACAAGACAGCCAAGAATTGGCGAAGTCGATGGACAGTCTTATTTTTTTGTGTCTCGCGAGGAGTTTGAGGAACAAATTAAGGAAGATGGTTTTTTGGAATATGCCTGCTATTGTGAAAATTATTACGGAACACCAAGAAGCTATGTTGATAGACAATTAAGTCTTGGTAAAGATGTCATATTAGAAATAGAAATTCAAGGTGCTATGCGCATTAAAGACAAGTATCCTTCAGCTATTTTGTTATTTGTTATGCCACCAAGTGGGAAAGAACTTAGAAGAAGATTGATTGGACGGGGAACTGAATCCATTGAAATCATAGATAAAAGACTTAGTCGAGCTTGTGAAGAGGCAGAAGGAATTGAAGCTTATGATTATATCGTGATTAATGATAAGTTAGAAACTTGTGTCGATGAATTAGATTCCATCATACGATCAGCACATAAAAGTGTGTTTCGTAATCATGAAATAATAGATAAAATAAGAACTGAACTTCGAGAGTTCCAGAAGGAGGAAAAATAATGTTACATCCATCTTATTCCGATTTAATGAAAGTAGTAAATAGCGAGGTAGAAGTAGGCGAGGCACCAGTCGTAAATAGTCGCTATTCTATCGTAATGGCAACCAGTAAAAGAGCAAGACAGCTTATTGATGGTGATATCGCAATGGTTACAGCAGATAATAAAAAACCACTTAGTATTGCTGTAGAAGAATTAAATCAGTCAAAAATTAAAATTTTAGCAGATGAAGAATAAAAAAGATAAGTAAAAGAGAATGAGGGAGACCTTTTCTCTTTTCTTTTATTCCTTTTATTTTTTCAAAATAGAAAGGTATGGAATTTTGGATATGAAAATATTATTTGTCTCACTGGGCTGTGATAAGAACCTGGTAGATACGGAAATGATGTTAGGGATGTTAGCAGAACATGGCTATTCCTTTACAGATAATGAAGATGAAGCAGAAGTAATTGTTGTAAATACTTGTTGCTTTATTAATGATGCAAAAGAGGAAAGTATTAATACTCTTCTTGCTATGGGGGAATTGAAAAAAAAGGGTACTTTAAAAGCTTTGATTGCAGCAGGTTGTCTTGCGCAACGATATAAAGAAGAAATTACAACTGAAATTCCTGAAGTGGATGCAATTATTGGGACCACTGCTATTGATACAATAGCGCAGACAGTGCGGGATATCATGGGTGGAATACATACCAATCATATTGAAGATATCAATAAAACACCAGTTTTTGATAAAAAACGAATCGTTACCACGGGTGGTCATTATGCATATCTAAAAATAGCAGAAGGTTGTGATAAAAATTGTACCTATTGCATTATTCCAAAGGTGCGTGGAAAGTATCGTAGCATCCCTATGGAACATTTGGTTCGTGAAGCCAGAGAACTTGTGGAGCAAGGTATCAAAGAACTTATTTTAGTAGCACAGGAAACCACTTTATATGGTGTGGATATATATGGTGAAAAAAAACTCCCAGAATTATTAAGAACATTATGTACCATTGAAAATTTGGAATGGATTAGAATTCTGTATTGTTATCCAGAAGAAATAACGGAGGAATTAATTTCTGTTATAAAAACAGAAGAAAAAATTTGCCATTATCTTGATATTCCTATTCAGCATGGAAGTGATGGAATACTAAAACGTATGGGGCGCAGAACAAATCAACAACAACTTCGAGAAATGATTCAAAAATTAAGAGATGAAATACCAGATATTGCACTTCGTACGACTTTAATTTCCGGATTCCCAGGTGAAACAGAAGAAGACCATGAAGAATTACTTCAATTTGTAGATGAGATGGAGTTTGATAGACTGGGCGTATTTACCTATTCACCAGAAGAAGATACTCCAGCTGCGCTTATGGAGAATCAGTTAGATGAAGAAGTAAAAGAAGATAGAAAAAATGAAATTATGGAACTTCAGCAGGCAATTGCTTTTGAAAAAGAAGAGCAAATGATTGGAAGAAAATTAAAAGCTATGATTGAAGGAAAGTTAGTAGATGAAGATGTATATATGGCAAGAACATATCGTGATGCTCCAAATGTAGATGGATATGTATTTGTGAAATCAAGTACCGAACGAATAACTGGTGATTTTGTAACTGTAGTTATCACAGATGCAAATGAATATGATTTGATAGGAGAAGTTGAACATGAATTTACCGAATAAACTTACGATTTTTAGAGTATTATTAATTCCTTTTTTTGTAGTTATTCTTTTGACAGATTTTTTGGGAACTTATAGTAATTGGATTGCACTAATTATATTTGTGATTGCAAGTTTAACGGATCTGCTAGATGGATTTATTGCAAGAAAGTATAATCTTGTAACAAACTTTGGAAAGTTTATGGATCCTCTTGCAGATAAACTTTTGGTAAGTTCTGCTATGATTTGTTTAATTGAAACAGGTCAGCTGGCAGCATGGGTTGTTTTGATTATTATTGCAAGAGAATTTATTATAAGTGGATTTCGTTTGGTCGCAAGCGACAATGGTGTGGTTATTGCAGCAGGTAAACTAGGAAAATATAAAACTGTATTTCAAATGATTATGGTTTGTTTATTAATTGCAGACATTGAGCAAATAAACATAGTTACGCAGTCTGTAACCTGGATAGCAGTTATTTTAACTATTGTTTCTCTTGTTGATTATGTGGTTAAAAATGCATCAGTAATGAAAGAACAGAAATAATGTCAGTAATTGGATTGTGAGAAAGGAATAATACACCAAAATGAAAGTGGAAATTATTTCAGTTGGAACTGAATTATTATTGGGAAATATTGTGAATACAAACGGAGCATATTTAGCGGATAAATGTGCTCTGCTTGGTTTTACTAATTATTATCAGACTGTTGTAGGAGATAATTTTGAACGTCTTTTAAAGACGCTTGAAATAGCTTCAGAACGGTCTGATATTCTTTTGTTAACAGGTGGATTAGGCCCAACCCAAGATGATCTGACAAAAGAAGTTGTAGCAGCCTTTTTAAGAAAGGAACTTGTATTGCATGAAGAATCAAAGAATCAAATCATTCAAATTTTTCAAAGAAGAAATCGTGAAATAACCGATAATAATTGGAAACAGGCAATGATGATAAAAGATTCTATTGTTGTAGATAATCCGAATGGTACAGCACCTGGTTTGATTTGTAAAAAGGAAAATATTCATATTATCCTTATGCCAGGCCCACCATCTGAGATGATTCCAATGTTTGAAGAACGAATCATACCATATTTGAAGCAATTGACAGATGGCATTATTTATTCGAAAACGATTAAACTTTGTGGAATAGGAGAAAGCCAGGCGGAAATAATGATTTTGGATCTTCTAGAAAAACAAAGTAATCCCACCATAGCTCCTTATGCAAAAACTTCTGAAGTACATTTTCGTTTGACAGCAAAAGCAAAAAATGAAGAAGAGGCAGAGCTTCTTCTAAAACCCTTTGTGAAAGAATTTCAAAAGCGTTTTCATTCTTTTATATACACAATTGAAGAGTCTGTGACTCTTGAAGAAGAAGTTCTTAGACTATTACGAAGTAAAAACAAAAGACTTCTTGCAGTAGAATCCTGTACAGGGGGGATGCTTTCGGCAAAATTGGTTGGGGTTGAAGGTGCATCGGATGTATTTTATGGTAGTATGGTAACCTATGCAAACCAAGCAAAAGAGCAGTTCTTAATGATTGATTCCGATCTTTTAAAAGAAAAAGGAGCAGTCAGTAAAGAGGTTGCGTATGCCTTAGCAGAAAATGCCTGTAAAATATCAGGGTGTGAAGTCTCCATAAGTATAACTGGCATTGCTGGTCCTACTGGCGGAACCAAAGAAAAACCTGTTGGGTTAGTTTACATGGCTTGTTGCATAGATCATAAAGTAGAAGTTGTTACATTTCAATTTACCGGAAATCGTAATCGAATTCGTGAAAATGCAGTAGCAAATGCCTTGATTTTTTTGAGAACGTGTCTACTAAAGTCTGAGCTTAAGAGTTGAGAAAAATAGGAGAATCAAAGATATGAATAAAAATGAAGATTCCGAAAAATCACATAAAAAGCATCACGAAAAATGGAAAATTATTATGTTTTTTGTTTTTTTTATCGCTTTCTCGATTGTAATTTTAATTTTAGCTTATCAAGCCAGTCAAAATATGGCTCTTTTAGCCGAACAATACTTCAAAAATGAGCAGGAAATCAAGACGGTAGAACCAGTTGAAATTATTCAAGAAGCAAAAGAAGAACGTATTGAGAGCAATTTGGATGAAAATTACTATACCACATTTCAAAATGATATTGAAACAGACCTTTATTATCAAATAGATTTTGAGACAAAAGAACGAAATCTTCCAGAAGAAAATCTTGAAATGTTTGGGACCTATCCTGTTATTTCTGGTGGAATAAAAAACCAGGATGATATCAATGCATATATAGAAGATCTGGCTTTATATGTTTGGGATTATTATACGAATGAGATTGAAGAATCTGAGGATAAACCACTAGACTGGTACTGGCAAATGAATTCCTATGTAACCTATACATCTGAAAGTGTAATGAGTGTTGTGATTGAAGAAACATGGGCATCCGAAGAGTCATGGTACATGAATATTACGAGCATTAACATTGATGTTGAAAATGGGTTTATACTGGAAAACGATCAAATACTTCATATTGATGAAGAATTTGCAAAAGATTTTATTGCACGAAGTAACGCACAAAATGGCTCAGTTGAAGTTCTTGAGTACATGAGCCCGTATGAAGTTTATGATTTCCTATCTGATTCTAATAGTAATATTATTTTTTACACTCCACTTGGAATGGAAGTGGGTTTTATTTATGTAGTGGATGACACGATGGGATATGTTACGGCAACCTATCAAGATTATGAGAAATATCTTAAAAATTTTTAAAGTCCGTTCTATGACTCTTTATGTTTGTTATAAATAGATATAACATTATTTGGTTGCAGAATTTATTGTTTAGAACTGGTATTTTAGTAAGGGTTATGATAGAGTTATTTTATCTGATATGAAAAATACCTATCTGGCAAATCTGCCTTAAATTCCACATTATTATTTTAATAAAAGCTAAATAAAACAATTGACAAATACGAACATATGTTTTATATTTATTTCAAGAAGAACATTTGTTCTACAAGAAGGAGACTTTAAATGGAAAAGAATGAAAAATTAAAAGCTTTGGAAGTTGCATTAGGACAAATTGAAAGACAGTTTGGAAAAGGTGCCGTTATGAAACTGGGCGATCCATCTGTTATGATGAATGTTGAAACGATACCTACAGGTTCTTTAGGTCTTGATATAGCACTTGGCTTAGGTGGAATACCAAAAGGGAGAATTGTTGAAATCTATGGTCCAGAATCAAGTGGTAAAACTACGGTCACTTTACATATGATTGCAGAAGTTCAAAAAAGAGGTGGATTAGCAGGATTCATTGATGCAGAACATGCATTAGATCCTGTATATGCTAAGAATATAGGAGTTGATATTGATAACTTATATATATCACAGCCGGATAATGGGGAACAAGCATTGGAGATAACTGAAACGATGGTACGTTCAGGCGCGCTTGATATAGTAGTAGTTGACTCTGTTGCAGCTTTGGTTCCAAAAGCTGAAATTGATGGAGAAATGGGTGACTCTCATGTGGGTCTTCAGGCAAGACTTATGTCACAGGCACTTAGAAAATTAACAGCAGTTATTAGTAAATCCAATTGTACTGTTGTTTTTATTAATCAGCTTCGTGAAAAAGTTGGAGTTATGTTTGGTAGCCCTGAGACAACAACGGGTGGTAGAGCTTTGAAGTTTTACTCTTCTGTTCGTCTTGATGTTAGAAGAATCGAATCCTTGAAACAAGGTGGCGAGGTTGTTGGTAATAGAACCAGAATTAAGGTTGTGAAGAACAAAATTGCTCCACCATTCAAAGAAGCAGAGTTTGATATTATGTTTGGAAAAGGTATTTCCTATGAAGGAGGTGTTCTTGATTTAGCAGCAAATACAGGAATTGTAAATAAAAGTGGCGCATGGTATGCCTATGAAGGCAATAAAATTGGACAGGGCCGTGAGAATTCAAAGCAATATCTGTTGGATAATCCTTCGATATGTAATGAAATTGCGGTTAAAGTAAGAGCATTTTATGGTTTGGCAGATGGACTTGTTGCAGAATGACAATAACGCGGATAAAAGAACTGACAAAATCTAGATATTTAATAACAGTTGATGATGAGTTCACCTTTGTTTTATACAAAGGTGAACTTCGAATTTATAAGGTAAAACTTTTGTCGGAAATGACAGAAGATACCTTTCGTGAAATTATGACAGTGGTGCTACCTAAACGAGCAAAATTAAGATTGCTTAATTTACTGCAAAAAAAATCATATACGGAAAAGCAGTTAAAAGAAAAACTGGAAGAAGGATATTATCCTGTTGATATCATAAAAATTGCAATTGATTATGTAAAATCATACGGATACATTAACGATCAACAATTTGCATCGGATTATTATGAATATTATAAATCTTCAAAAAGTAAAAATGCAATGAAAAGAGAGTTAATGAAAAGAGGAATTCCAAATGAATATATGGAGCATCTTTTTGAATTAACTGAGGGAAGCACTGATGAAGAAGAAATTCAAATTAAAAGATGGTTAGAAAAAAAGCATTATTCCTTGGAGATTTCTATGAAAGACAAAAAGAAATTATATGATTTTCTTATGAGAAAAGGTTATTCTTTTGATAAAATAAAACAGGTAATGAAATTGAGTGATGCAGAATGATGAAAATAAAGAACGATAAAGTGTAAAAACTATTAATTATTACCTATAGTGTTTACTTTTGCTTGACATAACTTCTTTTTCAGTTTAAAATTTAAGTGTTGTAAAATTTAAGGTTAGAATGTTTTAGAATTGCATAGAATCATTCTATTCAAATATCGTACAATGAAAATTAAATAAAGGAGGCGCTCCTGTACATGATCGGTTATATTATACTGGCAGTAGTTTGTACTCTTGTTATCGCTGTACCTGTAACTGCAAAAGTGGCTATACAATACCACAGAAAAGTAGTTGATACAAAAATAGGGAATGCAGAAGATAAAGCAAGAGCAATTATTGATGAAGCCCTCAAGAATGCTGAAGCAAAAAAACGGGAAGGCTTGTTAGAAGTTAAAGAAGAATCTATTCGTTCAAAAAATGAACTGGATAAAGAAATCAAAGAACGCAGAGCCGAATTACAACGTTTTGAAAGAAGAATTCAGCAAAAAGAGGAAAACGTTGATAAAAAATCAGAAACGATTGAAAAAAAGGAAGCAAGTTTAGCAGCTAAAGAAGAAGAATTGGCAAAGCAAAGAGAAGAAATTGCCAAATTGAATGAACAAAGAGTACAGGAACTAGAACGAATCTCAGGATTAACCTCCGAGCAGGCAAAAGATTATTTGTTAAAAATTGTTGAAGATGAAGTGAAGCATGAAACAGCGATGTTAATCAAAGAACTGGATAACAAAGCAAAAGAAGAAGCAGACAAAAAGGCAAAAGAATACGTAGTTACTGCAATTCAAAAATGTGCCGCTGATCACGTATCAGAGACGACTATTTCCGTAGTACAACTTCCAAACGATGAAATGAAAGGTAGAATTATAGGTCGAGAAGGTAGAAATATTAGAACCTTAGAAACTATGACAGGCGTTGATTTAATTATTGATGATACACCAGAAGCAGTAATTCTTTCTGGATTTGATCCAATTAGAAGAGAGGTAGCAAGAATTGCCTTAGAAAAATTGATTGTAGATGGACGTATTCATCCAGCTAGAATTGAGGAAATGGTTGAAAAAGCACAAAAAGAAGTAGAAGTAATGATCAAAGAAGAAGGTGAAGCAGCAACTCTTGAAGTTGGAGTTCATGGAATTCACCCAGAACTAGTAAGATTACTTGGAAAAATGAAATTCAGAACTAGTTATGGACAAAATGCATTAAAACATTCAATTGAGGTAGCTCATTTGGCAGGTTTACTTGCTGCTGAGTTGGGACTTGATGTTAGAATGGCAAAACGTGCAGGTTTGTTACATGATATTGGTAAAGCGGTAGATCATGATATGGAAGGCTCACATATCCAATTAGGCGTTGAATTAAGCCGAAAATATAAAGAGCATGCCATTGTTATTAATTCCATTGAATCCCATCATGGTGATGTGGAGCCAACATCTCTTATTGCGTGTATTGTTCAGGCAGCTGATACCATATCTGCTGCAAGACCAGGTGCAAGACGAGAAACATTGGAAACATATACCAGTCGTTTAAGACAATTAGAAGATATCACAAACAATTTTAAAGGTGTAGACAAATCTTTTGCGATTCAGGCAGGTAGAGAAGTTCGTGTAATGGTAGTTCCTGATCAGATTTCAGATACAGATATGATTTTACTGGCTAGAGATATTTCGAAGCAGATTGAATCTGAATTAGAATATCCAGGACAGATAAAAGTAAATGTTATCAGAGAATCAAGAGTTGTGGATTACGCAAAATAAGAAAAGAAGAGAGTTTTGTATTTATTACAAAACTCTTTTTTGTTGTATAAAAATCCCAATAATTTCATAAAAATACATATTAAAGTATCGTGATTTACTATATTTTTTTTACAGTAAAAAAGATTCTTGTAGGTTTTCCTTTCTTATAGTAAAATGAATCGAGTTTAAAGACTTTTTACAAAATCTTTAGAATAATCATAGGATGGTGAAATTTATGGCATTGACATTATCTAAAAAAGCACAGGCAGTTAAGCCCTCATCAACATTAGCGATTACAGCAAAAGCGAAAGCAATGCAGGCAGATGGAATTGATGTGGTTGGTTTTGGAGCAGGAGAACCTGATTTTAATACTCCAGAAAATGTTTGTGATGCAGCAATAAAGGCAATTCATAATGGGTTTACTAAATACACGGATGCTGCAGGAACAAATGATTTAAAAGAAGCTATCTCTAAAAAATTTAAAGATTTTAATGGTTTGGATTATAAACCAAATCAAATTGTAATTAGTAATGGTGGAAAACATTCTTTGTCCAATATATTTGACGCAATTCTTAATCCGAAGGATGAAGTGATTATACCTGCACCGTTCTGGCTTAGTTATCCTGAAATGGTAAAATTGTCTGATGGTGTTCCAGTTATTATTTATGGGGACAAAGAACATGGCTATAAAATCACCCCAGAACAATTAGAACAAGCAATTACAGATAAAACGAAAGCCTTTGTCTTGAACAGTCCAAGTAATCCAACTGGTATGGTTTATACAAAAGAAGAATTACAAGCATTAGCAGATGTAATCGTTAAAAATAATATTTATGTGATTGCAGATGAAATGTACGAATATTTGATATATGGAAGTGAAAAGCATGTGAGTATTGCTTCCTTAAATGATGAGATCTATGCAAGAACGATTACTTGTTCAGGTTTATCAAAAAGCTATTCCATGACAGGGTGGCGTATTGGTTATACAGGTAGTAGTGTTGAAATTGCAAAACTGATGAGTTCTATACAGTCACATGCAACTTCAAATCCAAATTCCATAGCACAAAAAGCCGCAACGGAAGCATTAAACGGTCCTCAGAATACAATGGAAACAATGCGAATTGAATTCGATAAACGAAGAAAGGCAATGTACTCAAGAATATTACAAATGCCATATTTTTCTGTACTTGAGCCAAAGGGGGCTTTTTATTTGTTTGTGGATGCCTCAGAAGTACTTGGAAAAAAATATAAAGATGAAATCATAGAAAATACGGAAAAACTAGGAGAAATCTTAATTAGCGATTTTCAAGTTGCGATTGTACCATGTGCTGATTTTGGTTTCCCAAATCATATTCGTCTTTCTTACGCAATCAGTATGGAACAAATTAACAAAGGCTTAGATCGTATTGAACGGTTTTTAAACACTTTACAATTATAAAAAAGATAGCTGCGACTTGCATTGTCGTAGCTTTTTTAAAATCAACAGATTGAGAGGATAAAAAATGGAAGAATTTAAACGTTTGGAGAGAACATTAATTCATAGTGGTAGCACCATTGACTATTATGTAGATACGATATTGGTACCAAATGGAAATATTGCAAAATGGGATCATATTGAACATAAAGGTGCAGCGGCTATTGTACCAATTACTGACCGTGGTAATATATTAATGGTGAAACAATGGCGAAATTCCTTGAATCGCTATACGTTAGAGATACCAGCGGGAGGATTAAATTCCAATGAATTGGATGATAGCAAGTCAGCGGCAATAAGAGAACTTGAAGAAGAAACCGGCCACAGGTCTGATCATATAGATTTTTTAATTTCTATTCGTACTGCAGGTGCTTTCTGTAATGAAAAAATTGATATATATACTGCCCAGCATTTAATTCCGTCAAAACAAAATCTTGATGAGGACGAATTTATAGAAGTAGAAGAAAAGACTCTCCAGGAATTAATAGATATGATTTTTGCAGGCACTATACAGGATTCAAAAACGATCTCTGCAATATTTGCATATCAAGAAAAATATAGAAATTTGTCATAGTAATAGTTGCTATAATTTTATTCGCATTTCGTTTTATGTCAACTGTTTTGGCTAGGTATTTTGTTTTTTAAAAGAAAAGGCACAAGAAATATTCCCTTTTTATTTCATAAATTGACAATATATAGTACGTCAAATACACTTGAATTCGATATCTTGTGTTTCTTGTAAAAAAGCTTGTAGACACTAGAAAAATCAGCAAAAGTAACAATTGCAATTATAATTGATTCTGCTTATAATGGTATCTAGACAGTTTTAAAATTGACTTTCAATACCTTATGAGGAAGGCTTTGGGGCTATATGCAGAACACAATTAATAATTTTATTTCTTATTTACATAATGTGAAAAAAATGTCTAAAAACACCGAAATGTCATATCAAAGGGATTTAGAAAAAGTTTTACATTTTTTAAATAAGCAAGGGATAAGCAGTGTTACATCAATAACGGCCAAAAATCTTAGCGATTATGTGAAAAACATGGATACTGAGAATTTTGCTGTGGCTACAGTTTCAAGAAATATAGCATCAATAAAAGCTTTTTTTCATTATCTTGTTAAAGAAGGATATGTAAAGGAAGATGTTTCCATAGATTTAAAAGCTCCTAAAATAGAAAAGAAGTTACCTGATATATTAACAACTGATGAGGTGATTCAATTATTAGAACAGCCAAATGGAGATAGCCCAAAAGAAATTCGAGACCGAGCAATGTTAGAATTACTGTATGCAACAGGGATTCGAGTTTCGGAACTCATCTCTTTGGGGATAGCTGATATTAATATGCAAATGAATTATTTGATTTGTAAGGATCATAATAAGGAACGAATGATACCTTTTGGTGTGGAAGCGAGAAATGCGATACAGATATATCTTGAGAAATCAAGATTGGTTATGATGGAACCTACTGACTCAACAATCTTGTTTGTGAACTGCTCAGGAAAACCTATGAGTAGACAGGGGTTTTGGAAAATCATCAAGTTCTATGCTAAAAAAGCAGGTATAACTTCTGAAATAACACCGCATACACTGAGACATTCTTTTGCAGCACACTTAGTTGAAAATGGAGCTGATTTAAGAAGTGTTCAGGAAATGCTTGGACATTCTGATATTTCAACAACTCAGATTTATGCCAATCTAAATCATAATCGTTTAAGAGAAGTCTATGCAAAAGCTCATCCAAGAGGATAAATGATTCTATAAAAAATAAAAGCAGCCATTTGGGCTGCTTTTTCATATTGTTTCTTAATAATCTGCAAGATCTAAAAGTAAGCGTTCACTATCATCCCAACCAAGACAAGCATCTGTTATAGATTTGCCATAAACGCCATCACCGACTTTTTGTGAACCTTCAACCAGATAACTTTCAACCATAACCCCTTTAACAAGAGTTTTGATATCAGGACTTAATTTTCTGCTATGCATTACTTCTTTTATAATTCTTATTTGTTCTTTAAATTGCTTATCGGAATTATTGTGGTTTGCATCAATAATACAAGCTGGATTTGCTAAATCGCGTTGATTATAAAGACGTAGTAAAGTATGAAGATCTTCATAATGGTAGTTGCATATACTGCGACCGTATTTATTAACAGCCCCACGAAGTATGGTGTGTGCTAATTGATTACCAGTGGTGTGAACTTCATATCCTCGATAAATGAAGGAATGTGGTACTTGAGCAGCATGCACAGAATTTAACATAACGGAAAAATCTCCGCTGGTAGGATTCTTCATACCGGCAGGTACATCAAAACCACTAACAGTAAGGCGATGCTGTTGATCTTCTACAGAACGAGCACCAATTGCAACGTAAGATAAAATATCTGCCACATAACCCCAGTTTTCAGGATATAACATTTCATCGGCTGCTGTTAGTCCGGATTCTTTTATTGCGCGGATATGCATCTTTCGCATTGCGATTAATCCTTGTAAAAAGTCAGGATCCTTTTCTGGATCGGGTTGGGATACGATGCCTTTATATCCTTCGCCTGTTGTACGAGGTTTGTTTGTATAAATACGTGGAATTAAGATTAACTTATCTTTAACTTTTTCGTTAACTTTTGATAATCTTGATACATATTCACAAACGGAATCTTCGTTATCTGCACTACATGGTCCGATGATAACTAGTAATTTATCAGAAACTCCAGTTAAAACGTCTTTGATTTCTTGATCTCTGCTTGCTTTGATCTGGGCCAGTTCTTTTGGCATTGGATATTGTTCGCATATTTCTTCAGGGGTAGGTAATTTTTTTACATATGTGAAACTCATAGTTAAAATCTCCTTAATTCGTCTTATGGTTGCAAAGCACTAACATTATATTATATTATATAGGTATATGCAACGTTAAAAACATACAAATAAGTGCCTGAAATAGATCGTAAAAATGGAGATAAGGTGTGATTGACACGTTTTTTAATGGGTGTTATGATGTTTTTACTAAATTCAAAGTGAAATACTAGGAATTGAAATGCAATTTCAGGAATTATAATTTAATTCCTAGTGATATTATTGTAGAAAGGCATGGTTATACAAATGATATATTTAGATAATGCAGCAACTACGAAAACTGCAAAAGAAGTAGTAGATGCAATGATTCCATATTTTACCGAATTCTACGGTAATCCAAGTAGTGTGTATTCCTTTGCAACCAAAAGCAGACAAGGAATTACAGATGCCAGAGAAGTTATCGCAAAGCATTTATCAGTTGCATCCTCAGACATATACTTTACTGGAAGTGGAACAGAAGCAAATAATTGGGCAATCAAGGCAACCTGTGATGCCATGGTACAAAAAGGGAAACATATAATTTCTACTAAAATTGAACATCATGCGATTTTACACACTCTTGAATATATGGAAAAAAAGGGATTTGAAGTTACGTATTTAAATGTGGATGAATATGGGTTGATTTCTTTGGAAGAATTAAAGTCTGCGATCAAAGAAGATACTATTTTAATATCGATAATGTTTGCAAATAATGAAATTGGTACGATTCAACCAATCAAAGAGATTGGTGAAATTGCAAAACAACATGGTATTCTATTTCATACAGATGCTGTTCAGGCCTTTGGACAAATTCCAATTGATGTAAATGAATGCCACATTGATATGCTAAGCGCAAGTGCGCATAAATTAAATGGACCAAAAGGAATTGGATTTCTGTATATTAAAAAAGGTGTTAAAATTCGATCATTTATTCATGGTGGGAGCCAGGAAAGAGCAAGACGTGCAGGAACAGAAAATGTTCCGTCCATCGTTGGGTTTTCGGTTGCCTGCGAACGTGCATTTCGCTTAATGGAAGAGAAAACAAAAAAAGAATTAGAATTAAGAGACTATCTAATCAAACGAATACTAGAAGAAGTGCCTTATGCAAAATTAAATGGACATCCAATAAAAAGACTTCCTAATAATGTTAATATCAGCTTTGAATTTGTAGAGGGTGAATCTGTATTAATTATGCTAGATATGAAAGGGATATGCGCATCAAGTGGTTCGGCCTGTACATCAGGTTCCCTTGATCCATCCCATGTTTTGCTTGCCATAGGTCTTCCCCATGAAAAGGCACATGGGTCTTTACGATTATCTGTGTGTGAAGAAAATACAATGGAAGAAATGGAAGAAGTGGTACAATCTGTGAAGGCAATTATTCAACGTTTGCGTGAAATGTCTCCATTATATGAGGATTTTATAAAGAAAAATAGTAAATAAAACAAGTTATAAATCAATTTAAAAATTGAATTTTGAGAGAGGAATGGTTCTTTATATGTATACAGAAAAGGTAATGGAGCATTTTCAAAATCCAAGAAATGTTGGCGAAATTGAAAATGCAAGCGGGGTAGGAACTGTTGGTAATGCAAAATGCGGAGATATCATGAGGATTTATCTTGATATAGATGAAAACCAACGAATCAAAGACTGTAAGTTTAAAACCTTTGGTTGTGGAGCTGCTGTTGCAACAAGTAGTATGGCGACAGAACTTGTCATAGGTAAAACGGTAGAGGAAGCATTAAAAGTAACGAACCAGGCTGTTATGGAAGCCTTAGATGGTCTTCCGCCAGTAAAAGTACATTGTTCTTTATTGGCAGAAGAAGCAATTCATGCAGCGCTCTGGGATTATGCACAAAAAAATCACTTGGAATTTGATGGGTTAGTGCAACCAAAGTCAGATATTCATGAGGATGAGGAAAGTCAGGATTATTAATAGAAATGGATAAGAAAAAAGTAGTAGTTGGAATGTCAGGTGGAGTTGATTCTTCTGTTGCAGCATATTTATTGAAGCAGCAAGGATATGATGTGATTGGTGTAACGATGCAAATCTGGCAAGATGAAGAAGAAATAAAAAACCAAGAAAATGGAGGCTGCTGTGGACTCTCTGCCGTTGATGACGCAAGAAGAGTTGCAACAACCCTTGATATACCATATTATGTTATGAATTTTAAGAACGAATTTAAAAGTTCTGTTATGGATTATTTTGTAAAAGAGTATTTGGATGGTAGAACACCAAATCCGTGCATAGCCTGCAACCGTTATGTAAAATGGGAATCTCTATTAAAAAGAAGTCTTGATATTGGGGCAGATTATATTGCCACTGGGCATTATGCTAGAATTATTCAGCTGGAGAATGGACGTTACACTTTGAAAAGAAGTGTTACAGATGCAAAGGATCAAACGTATGCACTTTATAATTTAACACAGTATCAGTTGGCGCATACATTGATGCCTGTTGGAGACTATGAAAAAGATAAGATCAGAGAAATTGCCAAGGAAATTAATCTTCCAGTTGCGCATAAAAAGGATAGTCAGGAAATTTGCTTTATTCCAGATAATGATTATGCAGCTTTCATAGAACGAGAGGCTGGAGATCAAGTTCCAAAAGAAGGAAATTTTATTGATACCAATGGGAATGTACTTGGGAAACATAAAGGAATCACACATTATACCATAGGACAAAGGAAGGGCTTAAATCTAGCATTTGGAAAGCCAGTTTTTGTTACGGAAATTAGGCCAGATACCAACGAAGTTGTTCTTGGTGATAATGTAGATGTTTTTTCACAAGAATTGTTTTGTAATCAGATTAATTTTATGGCAGTAGAGGATATTAGTGAACCTAAGAGAGTGCTTGCCAAAATTCGTTATTCTCATAAGGGAACCTATTGTCTGATAGAAAAAATAGGTGAAGACTGTATTAAATGTACTTTTGAAGAACCAGTTAGAGCTGTTACCAAAGGACAGGCTGTTGTTTTTTATGAGAACGATTATGTATTTGGTGGCGGAACCATCATATAAAAAAAAGCGTATTGACCGAAAAACGGTCAATACGCTTAAAATTTTTTCATAATCGGTTTTCTGTTTTCGAAAACAGTATAATACTTAATATCCAAAGAACTTAAGACTTCTTCAGCTACAGAAAAATATCTTGTTAAATCTTTGGCAGTATGTGCATCTGAGCCAATGGTTATAATTTCTCCACCAAGATTTTTATAACGACGAATAACTTCGGGTAGTGGATGGATATTTTTTAACTGCTTTGCCAAACCACCAGTATTAATTTCAATTCCTTTACCTTTTTGAATTAGTGCTTTTAAGATTTGATCAAAAATATCTTGATATTGCACATAGGTATAGTCTTTGTCTTTGTTAGGACCATAACGAACGATATAATCAAGGTGGCCATATACATCAAAATTATCATAGGATAAGATGTTTTCTAGTATGGACTCAAAATATTTCTGGTATACGTCAGACTGAAGTTGATTTTCGTAAATTGAAGGATCACATACATCTTCCTTATTTAAAAGATGTGAAGAACCAATCACAAAATCAAAAGGATAAGAGTCTATAAATTGTTTGTTTCGAGTCGAAAGGTATGGCTGTAACCCTAATTCCACTCCGAAAAAAAGATTGATTCTACCCTCATATTCCTTTTTTAACTTTGTAAATTCTTCATAATAGGCATCTGTGTATAATTCAAATGAAAGATCTTCCATACCCTTAATGACTGGATAGTCCATATCCATATGCTCTGTAAAACATAGGGAGTCTAAATTATGATTGATTGCATGATTTATGATGTTTTCCATTGGCTCTTGGCAATCCCCTGAAAAATAACTATGTAAATGATAGTCAGATTTTATTCCCATAATATATCCTTTCTATGAAATAATTGATAAAAAGTTAGCTAGTTTCATTATCTGATTAATTAAATCAAAACAGTATGGGCAAAATAATGAAATTATAGATAGATAATGTGAAATCTTTGTGTAAATGTTAGAAAATCGGGTATTCGAGGTTAAATTGAGATTATTTTTCATTTACGCCTTGTATTTTTATTATAAATTGGTTAAAATAAGTTGCTGATAAATATTTGACAATCAAACAGAACTTAACAGTTTATCAGTATCTAAGTTCTAGAATGATTGCAAACAATTATATTATTTAAAAATTAGGAGGAATCTCAAAATGGCAGTAAGAGTAGCAATTAATGGATTCGGCCGTATTGGTCGTCTTGCATTCAGACAAATGTTTGGTGCAGAAGGATATGAAGTAGTAGCAATCAATGATTTAACAAGCCCAACTATGTTAGCACACTTGTTAAAATATGATTCATCACAGGGAAAATACGCTTTAGCAGATAAAGTGGAAGCTGGTGATGATTCTATTACAGTTGATGGTAAAAAAATCACAATTTATAAAGAAGCAAACGCAGCAAATCTTCCTTGGGGAGAATTGAAAGTAGACGTTGTTCTTGAATGTACAGGATTCTACACATCAAAAGAAAAAGCTTCTGCTCACATTACAGCAGGTGCACGTAAAGTTGTTATTTCTGCTCCAGCAGGAAACGATCTTCCAACTGTAGTTTTCAACGTTAACCATGACATCTTAAAAGCAGAAGATACTGTTATTTCAGCAGCTTCTTGTACAACAAACTGCTTAGCTCCTATGGCAAAAGCATTAAACGATTTAGCTCCTATCCAGAGTGGTATCATGAGCACAATTCATGCTTACACAGGAGATCAGATGCTTCTTGACGGACCTCACAGAGGTGGTGACTTAAGAAGATCTAGAGCAGGTGCTGCTAACATCGTTCCTAACTCAACAGGAGCAGCTAAAGCAATTGGTTTAGTTATTCCAGAATTAAACGGAAAATTAATCGGTTCTGCTCAGCGTGTACCAGTTCCAACAGGTTCAACAACTATTTTAGTTGCTGTTGTTAAAGGTTCTGTAACAAAAGATCAGGTTAATGCTGCAATGAAAGCTGCTGCAACTGAATCTTATGCTTACAATACAGATGCAATCGTATCTAGCGATATCGTTGGAAGTACTTATGGTTCTATCTTTGACGCAACTCAGACCATGGTAGCTCCTATGGAAAATGGAGATACACAGGTTCAGGTTGTTGCTTGGTATGATAATGAAAATTCTTATACAAGCCAGATGGTTCGTACAATCAAATACTTCTCAGAATTAGCATAATTTCGGGAATTTGTTTTAAGACCTATAAGGGTCCGGTCATAGGGACCGGACCTTTTTTATGATTTTCATAGGATATAATATAAAGGAGGCATTTTTTATGTCATTAAACAAAAAGTCAGTAGATGATATTCAGGTAAAAGGAAAAAGAGTTCTTTTAAGATGTGATTTTAACGTTCCACTAAAAAGTGGAGTGATTACAGATACAAACCGTTTAACCGCAGCACTTCCAACTATCAAAAAATTAGTTGCAGATGGAGGTAAAGTAATTCTTTGCTCACATCTTGGGAAACCAAAGGGTGAAGCTAAACCAGAATTATCATTAGCACCTGTAGCGGTAGCTTTAACAGAATTATTAGGACAAGAAGTAAAATTTGCAGCAGATGCTGAAGTTGTCGGACCTAATGCTAGAGCAGCTGTAGAAGCAATGAAAGACGGAGATATTATCTTGCTTGAAAATACCCGTTACAGAATTGAAGAAACAAAAAATGGTGAAGCATTTAGCAAAGATCTTGCATCTATCTGTGATGTATTTGTTAATGATGCATTTGGTACTGCACATAGAGCGCACTGTTCAA
>CANRGO010000017.1 GCA_947630125.1 uncultured Lachnospiraceae bacterium
TCTAATTTCCGTAAACCTTGCCGGTACAGTTAATAGTTTGGGTCTTCGTCCCTTTGTTGATTGTGCAAAATTGACAAATGTTAATTTTAATGGTGGACCTAATTTTGTTACAACGTCGGGAATTATATATGGCTTAACGGATGGAGTAAAATCAAAAGTTGTTGAGTGTCTAGAAACAAGAGGGTCGACAGGAGCTTATTCTGTTGGAAGTAGTTCGATATCTAAGACAGAGTTATCCACTGTTATTGATATCGAAAAAGAAACTTTTATGAATTGTGATGGAATAGGCGACGTTGATTTGTCTACATCAAAAGTAAAGATAATTCCAGAATTTTGTTTTGCAGAGACCTCTACATTATATTCGGTATCATTACCAGATACATGTACAACAATAAAAGATTCGGCTTTTTATAATAGTGCAATAAGAAATATTACCATTCCTAGCTCTGTTAAATACATTGAGTCAAATGCTTTTAATTCGAATGCAAGCGGTGTTTCAAAACCAAACACGAATATCACGATTTCGACAGAAGAAGGCAGTGCTGCGGAAACATTTGCATTAACTTATGGGCTTACTTTGGGAGATGTATTGTTACCCAAATTTAGTGTTATGTTTTTTAACTATGACAATACAATTTTATCAGAACAAAAAGTGACAAAAGGCGAAGATGCTGTTCCGCCAACAGTTCCAGCACGAGCTGGATATACTCTAACTGGCTGGACACCAAGTTATCTAGCAGTTTCCAGGGATCTTTCAGTTGTTGCTCAATATGAAAGAGATACAGAAACTACTTATACGGTTACTTTTTATAATTATAACGGAACGGTTATTGCTACAAAGACAGTTCGTAGTGGAGAAGATGCATCTCCACCTGAAAATCCAGTTCGCGCCGGTTATACTTTTACTGGTTGGTCACCTAGTTATCGGAATATAGTTAAAGACACAATGGTACTTGCTCAATACACAGTAGCCACGACGACAACACCAACCACGCCAACCACACCGACCACGCCGACCACACCAACAACACCGACCACAGCTACAACCTATGCCTTAACCGTTACAGAAGGAGCTGGTGGAGGAAGCTATGCAAGTGGAACCGTTGTAACAATATCTGCCAATGCACCTGCTGCGGGTAAGGTGTTTGATAAATGGACAACAACTGCTACAAATGTAACATTTAAAGATGCAGCCAGTGGTACAACAACTATCACAATGCCAGCGGCAAACACTACAGTTGTTGCTACATATAAAAACGCAAGTACAACAACCACAGATGCAAATACCAACACCAATACCGGGACGGGTACCAACACTGGAACTGGAACAGGAACAGGAACTGGTACCAATACGGGAACAGGAACAGGAACAGGAACTGGTACCAATACGGGAACAGGAACAAGTACTGGCACAGATGGCAATGGAACCACTACGATTATTGTGTCGGATGATGTAACCGATGGAATTAGTAATTATAATAAAATTCAGGTTGCAATTGATGGTTCAACGGACGATTTTGTTATTAAGATATCGGAAACCGAAGAAGCAACAGCAGCAGTAGAAAAGGCATTGAAAAATAAATATGGATCTTTAGAAAATATTTCTTATTATGCTATGGATATTAGTCTTTATGATGATACAGGAACAGAAAAGATAACGGATACAGATGGTTTATCTGTAAAAATCACATTACCTATTCCAGATGATTTATTGCCATATGCAGGTAATAACAATGCAGCCTCTGTAAAGGATAGTCAGTTAGAAGATTTAACTGAAAAATTTACTACAATTGATGGAGTTTCCTGCGTTACATTTACGGCTACACATTTTTCTCCTTATACCATCTATGTTGATACTGAAAATTTACAAGAAGGTATTGCGGATGAATCTCCAAAAACAGGAGACTTTACTCAAACTAAATGGCTTCTAGTGATAGGTTTTGCAAGCATAGCAGTTATCCTATTTTTGAAAAAGGATAAGGAAGAAAAAATATTACTAAATTCAAAATAAAGGATGAACACAAATGGCAGGTAAAATCAGAAAAGCAACGGGAATATTTTTACTTATTCTTGCAATTATGATTTCACAAATTCCACCTACGATTGTTCAGTCGTCTGCTGAAATTGACTTTCAAATGAATGGGGATATATTGGTTCGGTATACAGGCACGGAAGAATCCGTGTCTGTTCCTGATGGAGTGAAAGAGATTGGAGAAGAAGCTTTTTCTGAAAATTCTTCTATAAAAAAAGTGGTTTTACCAAATTCAGTAGAAAAAATTAAATACAATGCTTTTTTTGGTTGTGAAAACTTAGAAGAAATAGATTTGAATGATGAGCTGTTATCCATTGGCTCATCCACTTTTAGTAATTGTAAAAAACTTGTGAAAATTTCTCTAGGAAGTAGTTTAAATGACTTTGGTTCGGGAGTATTTGCAGGTTGTGATGCTTTAGAGACTTTAAGTTTAGATTCAAAGAATGAAAAATTTTCATATGAAGATGGCGTCTTGTATAATAAAGATAAAACGACTTTATATGAAATGTTATCTGGAAGAAAAAATACCACTTATCAAATGCCAGATACTGTTACAAAAATCAATCAATATGCTTTTTGGGGCTGTGATTATCTACTTGGCATTACGTTAAGCAACAATCTAAAAAAAATCGAACCCTATACATTTGCCAACTGTACCTATTTAACAGGTGTTTCTATTCCGTACAGTGTTACTACGATTGAAGAGATGGCCTTTCAAGATTGTAGAAACCTGGGAGAAATTTCAATTCCTGAATCTGTAACAACAATACATGAAACTGCTTTTGACGGTTGCTATAATTTATCAATAAAAGCAAAAGAAGGTACAGCAGCATATCAGTTTTTACAAACATTTAACATCACAGATGCGGATAAGTCAGAGCAGGAGGATGTTCAAGAAAATGATGTTGTAACTGCAGAAATATCGGATGATGTAGTAACGGAATCTTCCATAACGACGGATACAGGTATTTTATTAGGGCAAACAAAAGTAGCTTCAAGACGAGCAGTTGTATTTATTGACAACAGTAGCCAGACAGTATATTCAGGAAATTCTTTTTTAGAACAAGTGGAAGATGAAATACCTGAAAACGAGACAACACAACAGGAAACTTTAAGCATGGATTCTGATTTGGATGCTCAAACGGAAGACATAAAAGGGGTATATATTCCAAAATATGCTATTTTTAATAATCAAATAGCAGACTTTGCTTTTTATGGTGATCAAAATCTAGACGAGTACCAACTGGATCAATCAATCCATACCATTGGTCAGTTTTCTTTTGCCAGAACAAATTTATATGAAATAAAAATACCAGAGGGAGTTGAAGTAATCGAACTAGGTGCTTTTTATCATTGTGATCAGCTATCTCAGGTTGAGATTCCTTCTTCTGTTAAGAAAATTGAAAAAGCAGCATTTTCCAACACTCCATTTTTCTCAAATTGGGTAAATCAAGTGAGTGAATCGGATTTTTTAATTGTTGGTGATGGTGTATTAATTGGTTATAAAGGTAATTCGGAAAAAGTAAATGTGCCAAATCAAGTCAAAACAATTGGACCTGAAGTTTTTATGGATCATACCGAAATTAAATCCGTTATTTTGCCTGATTCATTAAATATCATTTCAGAGGATGCATTTGCAAACTGCTCAAACTTAAGCATATTGCTTGGTGGAAGTTTTGTGAATCAAATAGAAGACCGTGCTTTTTATGGAACAGCATTAGAATCAATCCGGATTTCAAGTGATGTGACTTCCGTTGGTCTTATGGCATTTGCTGATATGAATAAAAACTTAAGTAGTAATGGTATGAATTCAACGATTATTTTTCACGGAGAATCAATTCCTACAATAAGTTATTGTGAAAGTGCTACACGTTTTAGCAATTTAAAATATCGAAATTCAGTTTTTGATCAAACAACACTTGCATTGATTGATGATTTTATTCAATATGAAGACCTATCAGCAAATACAGTTTTAACAGATCCTATATATGGATATCATGGTTTGATTGGTAGTATACAAAGGGATGCAAATTTAGACGAACCAGGACTAATCATAATTAAGTATGATACTTCAATAAAATATGCTGATGGAAGAAGCAATTTATATCCAAAAGAAATTATTCTTCATGGAGATCGCTATAACTTAGATTATAGTCAGATGAAAGTAATTTCAGCTGCTAATAATTCGTATATTTCAAATGAAAAGTCTGATGAACTTACCATATTGAACAACACGACTTTATTTCCATTAACTGATAAAATTTCAGCTTCTATACGAAATAGTAATTCGAAGTATCAGTTTATTCTAAGCGAGGTTCCAGAGACAAGTGCGCAACTAAAAGATGCATTTACCTATCACTATCAAGAAACGCTGGAAAAGGATGTATGGATGGAATTTGAAATACAAGTTTTAGATCAATCCATGTTAATTCCAATAAAGAAATTTGGTAATGACAAACTTACGATTACGCTACCTGTTAGTGATACCTTGGCACAGGAATATTTGCGTCTAATAACAGTTGATCAAGATGGACAGTTGGAAGAAATTCCTCTTCAAATTATGAGCGAAAATGATTTGTACTGGATTCAGTTTGATGTTCAGCATTTATCTCCTTTTGCACTATATGTAGAAAAAAATAATAATCAAAGCCTTAACCAAATAAATATGCAAAAAACTTTTCTTTCCAGTCGTAAAGATGAATCCCCAGAGACTGGTGATTGGAATGTTAATACAAAGTGGTTTTTAATTGTTGGTCTGGTTTCTGTCTCTTTAATCCTCATGCTTTATAAAGGAAAAAGAGTTCATAAAATATCGGATTTACATTGACAGAAAATGTACAATTGTATACAATCATACAAAAGTACAGTCCTGTAAGGAGGAGCCTTATGAGCTACCAAGAAGAATATTTTAAAAACAGAAAAGTATCCATTAACGATAAAAACAACCTTCTGCAAATTGAAGAGCATATGTATATTTTGGATAATGTAGACAAACCCAATGTTTTTCGTAATATGTTTCCTTATTCTGAAATTCCAAAAATACCATTTAATGACAGGATTGTACCACACAACATGCCAAAGGATATTTGGATTACAGATACAACATTTCGAGATGGTCAACAGTCCAGAGAACCATACACAACAGATCAGATTGTTACTATTTTTGATTATTTCCATAAACTGGGTGGTCCTAATGGAATGATTCGTCAAAGCGAATTTTTTCTTTATAGTAAAAAAGATAGGGATGCAGTTTATAAATGTATGGAAAGAGGTTATGAGTTTCCTGAGGTTACAAGTTGGATTCGAGCAAGTAAAGAAGATTTTAAACTTGTAAAAGAAATTGGAATGAAGGAAACTGGAATTTTAGTTAGCTGCTCTGATTATCATATATTTTTAAAACTTAAAATGGATAGAAAACAAGCAATGGAACACTATATTAGTGTTATAAAGAGTTGTTTGGACAAGGGGATTAGTCCAAGGTGTCATTTAGAAGATATTACTAGAGCTGATATCTATGGATTTGTAGTGCCTTTTTGTGCCGAACTCATGAAATTAATGGAAGAATATCGGATTCCAATAAAAATCAGAGCATGTGATACCATGGGATATGGAGTTAATTTTTCGGGTGCTGTTATTCCAAGAAGTGTTCAGGGTATTATTTATGCCATACATATTCATGCTGGCGTTCCCTCTGAACTTATTGAATGGCACGGACATAATGACTTTTATAAAGCAGTGGCAAATTCTACAACAGCATGGTTGTATGGTTGCAGTTCCATTAATACTTCACTATTTGGAATTGGTGAAAGAACAGGAAATACACCGTTAGAAGCAATGGTTTTTGAATATGCACAAATAAAAGGTCATTTAAACGGTATGGATACCACGGTTATTACAGAGTTGGCTGAATATTATGAAAATGAAATTGGTTATCGTGTTCCATCCAGAACTCCATTTGTTGGACGTAACTTTAATGTTACAAGAGCTGGAATACATGCGGATGGATTATTAAAAAACGAAGAAATATATAATATATTTGATACAGACAAATTCCTTAACAGACCTGTATTGTGCTCAATTTCAGATACCTCAGGTTTAGCGGGAATCGCACATTGGATAAATACTTATTTTAAATTAAAAGATGAAAAACAAATCAGTAAAAATAGTATCTTGGTTGCGAAGGTGAAAGAATGGGTAGATGAAGAGTATAACAATGGTCGCGTGACAGTTATGACAGATGATGAAATAATTCGAATAATTGATCAATTGACGAAAGATATCGGACCATTTCTTTTGGATTAATTCTTGTATTGAAAGCATGAAGTATCATGCGGATAGGAAAAATATGACAGAACATGATCGTAAATCAGAGAGTGCAGATCGATACTCTCTACGAGGAAAAGTATTTCATACAATTCGCGAAGACATATTAAGCGGAAAGTATAAACAGCATGATGAATTAAAAGAAGTTGCGATTGCAGAAGAACTTGGAGTTAGCAGAACACCAGTCAGAGAAGCCTTCAGACAACTTGAATTAGAAGGTTTGTTACAAATGATTCCGAATAAAGGAGCCTATGTGACTGGAATTACGTTAAAGGATATTGAAGATATTTATATGATTCGTTCACTTTTGGAGGGACTATGTGCAAGATGGGCAACAAAACATATCACCCAAGAAAAAATGGAAGAATTGGAAGAAAATATTTATTTATCCGAATTTCATGCATCCAAGGGACATGGTGAGCAAATTATTGAGTTAGATAATCGATTTCATGAGATTTTATATCAAGCCAGTGATAGTAAGATGTTAGAGCATTGGCTACGTGATTTTCATCAATATGTGAAAGTTGCTAGAAAGCAGACCTTAATCCAGTCTGAACGTGGTATGGCATCGAATCAGGAACATCGTCTAATTATGGAAGCTATACGGGATAAAGATGCTGACCGGGCAGAAGAACTTGCCAATAGACATATTATCAATGCGTATCATAATATGAAAAACAAAGGCTTGTTTATTGCAAAAGAAGAATAAAAGAAAGTACATGTGGAGGATGAAGAAATGAACAAAATTAACATGGTTACACCTTTAGTTGAAATGGATGGGGATGAAATGACAAGGATTCTCTGGAAAATGATTAAGGAGGAGTTAATCGTTCCATTTATCAATCTGAAAACTGAGTACTATGACTTAGGACTTGAATATAGAAATGAAACCAACGATCAGGTTACGATTGATGCTGCGTATGCAACCATGAAGTATGGCGTTGCAGTTAAGTGTGCAACAATTACACCGAATGCAGCCCGTATGGATGAATATGAATTAAAAGAAATGTGGAAAAGCCCAAATGGGACGATTCGTGCAATCCTTGATGGTACGGTTTTTAGAAGTCCAATTGTAGTAAAAGGAATTGAACCTTGTGTTAAAAACTGGATAAAACCAATTACAATTGCACGTCATGCTTATGGTGATGTCTATAAGAATTCTGAAATACGTGTTCCTGGTCCTGGGAAAGCGGAACTTGTTTTTACCGACGAAAATGGAACGGTAACAAGAGAAACAATTCAACAATTTAAGGGAGCCGGAGTTCTTCAGGGAATGCATAATACCGATGAATCCATTGAAAGCTTTGCAAGAGCTTGTTTTAATTATGCAATTGATTCAAAACAGGATTTATGGTTTGCCACAAAAGACACCATATCAAAAAAATATGATCATAGATTTAAAGATATTTTTCAAGAAATTTTTGAAAAAGAGTATACTGCAAAGTTTGAAGAATTAAACATAGAGTACTTCTATACATTAATAGATGATGCGGTTGCAAGAGTGATGAAGGCGGAAGGTGGTTTCATCTGGGCATGTAAGAACTATGATGGAGATGTTATGAGTGACATGGTTTCATCTGCTTTTGGATCACTTGCTATGATGACGTCTGTTTTAGTTTCTCCTTCCGGTGTTTTTGAATATGAAGCAGCACATGGAACTGTTCAAAGACATTACTATCAACATTTAAAAGGGAAAGAAACATCAACTAACTCTGTTGCAACCATCTTTGCTTGGACAGGAGCACTGAGAAAACGAGGAGAATTGGATCAGAATTTAGAACTGGTGGAGTATGCAAATCGAATGGACAAAGCTACTTTAAAAACAATCGAAGAAGGTTATATGACAAAAGACCTGGCATTAATAACCAGCATCAAAAATGCTACTGTTTTAAATAGTGAAAACTTTATTTTAAAAGTAAAAGAAATGTATTTAAAACTATCATAAAACAACCCGAGGACGATTGTATTTTTTTTCCTGCTTTAATTGACTTTAACTTCACGATAAATTATAATAATGAAATACAATAATAGGGGGACAAAGCTGTGTTGGATAAAGAAATCTCTCAGGCTGTCATAGGACGCCTGCCTCGGTATTTCAGATATTTAGGGGAGTTAAAAGATAATGGAATAGAACGCATATCCTCTAAAGATCTTAGTATCCTGATGAAAGTTACGGCTAGTCAGATAAGACAGGATTTTAATAATTTTGGTGGTTTTGGACAGCAAGGTTATGGATATAATGTAGAATATCTTCATAATGAAATAGGTGGAATTTTAGGGCTACATCAAAAACATCATCTTATTATTATTGGGGCTGGTAATTTAGGACAGGCCATCGCAAATTATATGAATTTTGAACGTAGAGGATTTATTTTTAAAGGTATCTTTGATTCGAATCCTGAGTTACATGGAAAATCTATCCGTGAAATGCAAGTGCAGCCCATGGAAAATTTGGCATCTTTTATTCAGGAACAGCAAATTGATATCGCTGTTTTAACAATTCCAAAATCAGCAGCCATATCTGTAGCCGAAAAATTGGTTCAATGTAATATCAAAGCAATTTGGAATTTTGCGCATGTGGATTTAAATCTTCCTAATTCTATTCAGGTTGAAAACGTTCACTTGTCAGACAGTTTGATGAAATTGTCATATAATATAAATCGTGCAGAAAATACTTAATTGCAAATAGTAGGGAGGCTGTTATGTCAAGAGTTGAAGAAGTATATATTCCTGCCCTAACTGATAAAAAAATTCCGATTTTAACGTTAGACAATAAATGGCATCAGCTTTTTACGCAAAGGAATTCCACGAAGGAAATCAAAGTTCTTGAAAACAGTATTAATGAGTTGTTAAAAAGGCAAGGCAAATTACAGACACAAGTGAAAGAAATCAAAAAGTTAAAAGCTAAGCTTATGGATGAGATTATGTCTAATATGGACACTGCTGAAACAAATCAGGAAGTTCATAAAAAGCAAGAAAACAACAAACGTTTAATCAGTGAATGCAACGATAAAATTGATGAGTTACGAGATGAACTTATGGAAATACCAAAAAAAATCTCTGATATGAATCAGAAATTAATGATTGAAACGATGTCTGTCTGCTATGAAATAATTCAAAATGATTCAAAGGAAATCCAAGAAATTAGTGAATGGATTTCTGAGATTCGTAAAGAGTTAAAAAAGAAGGTAATTAAGAAAAAGGAAATGGAATGGGTAAGCCAAGAACTTTATTCTTATATGCATGACATCTTTGGCGCTGAGGTAATTAATATTTTTGACATGAAGTACATTGGTGAAAAAAAGAAATCCTTAGAAGACAAGAATACATAACTTTTTATGCGTCAATTTATTTGACGCATTTTCTTTATGGTTATATTGAAGGGATAATAGTATGTTTGAAAAATATCGAAGAGTTTTTGCTACAATAGATTTGGATAACTTGAATCATAATTTAGAAGTTATGGAAGATAAAAATAGAGAAGGACAATATTTTGCTGTAATCAAAGCCGATGCTTATGGTCATGGTGCTAAAACCATTGCAAAATATTTGGAAAATAAAAATAATGTGTATGGGTTTGCTACCGCTACCTTTGAAGAGGCTTTGGAACTTCGTATGGCAGGTATACAAAAAGAAATTTTAATTCTTGGGTATACGTTCTCTTATGCATATGAACAGATGATTCAAAATCACATAACGCCAACGGTATTTCGTCTAGATCAGGCGGAAGAACTTCAAAAAGTTGCGAAGCATTTAAATACGATCATGGATATTCATATAAAGGTGGATATTGGAATGAATCGCATTGGTATTTCACCAGATGAACAAGGTTTCTTATTTATAGAACAGATTGCAAATTTTTCCAACTTAAAAATTGGTGGAATTTTCACGCATTTTCCAAAAGCAGATATGTTAGCTCATCAGGAAACCAAAGGCCAATTAACTAGGTTCCTATCCTTTGTTGATAAAGTAGAAACGCTTCTTCCTTATAAAGTTGAATGTGTACATGCTGCGAACAGTGCAGCAATTATTCAATCTTTGAATACAAATTTAAAGATTGCTCGAGCTGGCATAGGGATGTACGGATTGTGGCCTTCGGAAGAAATGGGAAAATGTATGGATTTAAAACCTGTACTAAGTCTCACATCTGAAATTGTGTATTTAAAAGATGTAGCGTCAGATACAGAAATAAGTTATGGTGGAACTTTTATTACAAATAGACCTTCAAAAATTGCAACCATACCGGTTGGGTATGGAGACGGATATCCGCGTTCTCTTTCAAACAAAGGTTTTGTGTTGTTAAATGGCTATAAAGCACCTATAGCTGGTAGGATTTGTATGGATCAATTTATGATAGATGTAACGGATGTTCCAGATGTAAAAATAAGTGATCCGGTTATCTTAATTGGAACAGATGGTATCAATACCATTCGTATTGAAGATTTGGATTCCATTTCAGGCAGATTTCATTACGAGTTAGTCTGTAACTTGGGAAAGCGTATACCTCGAATTTATAAATTGGATCATGGTTATTTTATAGAGGATTGAACTTGTCAATGAGTTGACTTTTCCATGGGGTCAATGATATATTTTACAAGTAAGAAATTTTGAGAATAAGGAGTTACTTTTATGGATGACAGTGAGGTCACAGCCACTATTTTATTTTTGCTATTGTTATTGCTCTTAGTAATATTTTATGGGTTTTCCCAAGGAATACGTCAATTAAATGCAAAGGACCTTGAGAAAGATTTTGAAAAGACTAGTAAGTTTAAAAAAAGTATAATCAATGGGTTGATGAATGAACAAACCAGACTTTTTGAATCAACACAATTTATTATAACAAATATAACACTGTTTATGGGTTGGCATTATATTCCATTGATTCAGTTGTCTTTACAAAATACTTTGGATAGCTATCCGCTTATTATTGCGCTAACTTATATAGCATCTTTTTTAGTACTATCCTGTGTTGTTTTAATTTTTGTATACTTTATATCAAAAAAATTAGCATTAAAATATCCAATAACTTGGGTGAAAATACTTGTTTATCCAGTTTATTTCATTAGTTTACTTGTATATCCTATTACATATTTATATCGGATGATTTCTTTGTTAATTTTAAAAATTTTTCGTGTTAAAACAGAACATGATAATACGGATGTTACAGAAGAAGAAATCATTTCCATGGTGAATGAGGGACAGGAACAAGGTGTCTTGCAGGCTAGCGAAGCAGAAATGATACATAATATTTTTGAATACAGTGATAAAGAAGCAGAAGATATTATGACGCCTAGAAAAAGTATCCATGCAATTGACGGCAGTGTAACAGTAACAGAAGCCATTGAAATTATGCTTGAAGGAAGAAATAGTAGATATCCGGTCTATTTAGAGAATCTAGATCATATCATTGGTGTATTAAATTTAAAAGATGCATTGCGTTTAAATCGTTTTCATGAAATATCAGATAAGAAAGTTAAAGATGTTTCTCATTTGATAAGAAAAGCTGAATATATACCAGAAACCAGGAAAATCGATATATTACTGAAAACCATGCAGGCAAGTAAGACGCAGATTGTAATTGTTATCGATGAATATGGACAAACCACAGGGCTCATAACCATGGAAGATATTTTGGAAGAAATAGTTGGAAATATTATGGATGAATATGATGTGGAAGAATTAAAAATCAAGAAAAAAAGTGAATCAGAATTTCTTGTAGATGGTATGATGTATCTTGAAGAGATAGAGGAACGCTTTGGTATTGATTTTAAGGAAATTGAATTTGATACCTTAAATGGGTTTATCATATCAAAAATGGATAAAATCCCAAATGAAGACGATTTATTTGAAATGGATTATGATGGGTATCATTTTAAGGTTTTGAAAATAGAAAATAAAATGATAAAAACATGTTTGTTAAGTAAGATGGAAATATCTGAGGACTCAGAAAATTAAAGAACAGTATGGAAAGGTATGGTTAGTAAAATGTCAGGACATTCAAAATTTGCAAATATCAAACATAGAAAAGAAAAAAACGATGCCGCAAAAGGAAAGATTTTTACAGTTTTAGGAAGAGAAATTGCAGTTGCAGTTAAAGAAGGCGGAGCAGATCCTGCCAATAACTTTAAACTATCCCAAGTAATAGCAAAAGCAAAGGCAAATAATATGCCAAATGATACCATTGATCGTGGTATTAAAAAGGCTGCTGGTGACATGGGTGGTGTTAGTTACGAATATGTTACCTATGAAGGTTATGGCCCTAATGGAATTGCTATTATTGTAGATGCTTTAACAGATAATAAAAATAGAACAGCAGCAAATGTTAGAAGCGCTTTTACTAAAGGGAATGGTAGTATTGGTATTCCGGGCTGTGTTTCCTTTATGTTTGATAAAAAAGGACAGTTTATTATTGATAAAGAAGAATGTGATATAGATAGTGACACACTTATGATGTTAGCTCTTGATAATGGAGCTGAGGATTTTTTAGAAGAAGAAGATAGTTATGAAGTGGTTTGTGATCCTGATAATTTTGAAGAAGTGAGTAAAGCACTGACCTCTGCAGGTATTATAATGACAAGTTCTGAAATCACCATGATTCCACAAACTTACGTGGATTTAAATGATGAACTTGCTATGAAAGGATTGCAAAAAACATTGGATTTATTGGATGAAGATGATGATGTTCAGTACGTATATCACAATTGGAATGAGTAGGGGATAACAATGAGCGAATATGGAAAAGAAACACTTTGCATACAAGGCGGATGGCAACCTAAAAACGGAGAACCAAGAGTTTTGCCAATTTTTCAAAGTACAACTTTTAAATATGAATCTTCTGAGCAAATGGCAAAACTATTTGATTTAGAAGATACTGGATATTTTTACAGTAGACTTCAAAATCCAACAAGTGATGCTGTTGCAGATAAAATTTGTAAATTAGAAGGTGGCATTGCAGCCATGTTAACTTCTAGCGGACAGGCTGCTAATTATTATGCAATTTTTAATATCTGTGAAGCAGGAGATCATCTTGTTGTTTCTTCAACCATATATGGAGGCTCTCATAACTTAATTACTGTTACTATGAAAAAGATGGGTATTCAATGCACCGTTGTGGATCCAAATGCAAGTGAAGAAGAGCTTCATAAAGCCTTTCGAAACAATACAAAATTAGTGTTTGCTGAAACAATAGCAAATCCGGCACTGGTTGTATTAGACATTGAAAAATTTTCAAAAGTAGCACACGAACATCAGGTCCCATTAATTATTGACAATACATTTGCAACGCCAATAAATTGCAATCCATTTCGATTTGGAGCCGATATTGTTACCCATTCAACAACAAAGTATATGGATGGACATGGAATCTCCATAGGTGGCGCGATCGTAGATTCTGGTAATTTTGACTGGTCTCTTTACCCAGATAAGTACCCAGGCTTATGCCAAAAGGATGAATCCTATCATGGGATTATATATACAGAGAAATTTGGAAAAGCAGCATATATAACGAAGGCAACGGTTCAGCTAATGAGAGATTTAGGCTCCTGTATTTCTCCACAGAATGCATTTCTTTTAAATGTTGGATTAGAAACTCTACATTTAAGGATGCAAAGACATTGTGAAAATGCGCAGAGAGTTGCAGAATACTTAGAAAATCATCCAAGTGTGGCATGGGTAAATCATCCTGGCTTAAAAAGCAGTCCCTATTATGAATTATCAAAAAAATATTTACCAAATGGTAGCTGTGGTGTAGTTTCCTTTGGTTTAAAGAGTGGTAGAGAAGGTGCTGCAAAGGTTATGGACAGATTTTCATTAATCAGTATTGTTACACATGTTGCAGATGCAAGAACCAGCGTTTTACATCCAGCAAGTCATACTCATAGACAAATGTCTGATGAACAATTAAAAGAAGCTGGCGTTGCCGCTGATTTAATACGCTTGTCTGTTGGAATTGAAGGAATCGAAGATATTTTACAAGACTTGGAGAATGCATTAAAATAGTAAAGGATTCGGAAAATACCATGAAATCACAAAAAAGAAATCTTGATTTTTTAATCGGACTGTCGATTATCATGGCAGGACTGCTGTTTCAGCTGTTTCTTATGGAAAAGAACGGCTTTTTAATGGAGCAAGAATGGCTGATACATTATAGTTTTGTAGAAAATGGGAATGACAAACTTTTGCATTTGCAAAATATTCTCGGTAATAAATGGATGCTTATGTTTTCGTATTTATTACATGGGATTTTTTTGCTGTTTGGGAATATACCTGTTTTTAGTGTTTTTTTAATTTTGACTACTCAATGTTTATTTTTATTTTCTTGTTACTTTTTGCTGAGATCTAAAGTTGGAAATTTTGCGGGTATTATTTTTTGTCTTTATTATCTTCTTTATTTGACTGGTATTTTTAATACAACAGCCAGCGGTCCTTCTATGATCGGATTATTAGTGCAAGTACTGTTGCTCATGATAAGTATATTTTGTTTTCAAAAACTTCCCTTTATAATAAAATTTCTGGCTCTTAGTATCATAAGTGCTTTTTGCATTTGGGTGGATTTCACTGGTCTTGCCTTTTTCTTTGCATTCTCACTTTACATTTTAATGAATCAAGTTGATAAAAGTATTGGGAAACGTGTGTTGGAATTTTTTTCGCTTCTTTTTGTTACACCTGTCATGTATATAATTTTCGTTCTAGTGGAAGCATATTTATTACATGCAGAGTGGCGAACTATACTTCAAAATTATTTGCTTCGTCTTCAAAATCAAATTAATTTTTCCATCATAAATATTTCAAACCCAATTTTTTTTGTCAGTCTAATATGTATAATTCTATCACTCGTAATTTTGGTTAGTAGTTATGTTACAACCATTAAAAAATATAATTTCTTAATTATAGCAATTGATTTTTCTCTTGTTTTAATTCTAGTTCTTAACAATCAAGCTTTATATCATTTTATTTTATGGATTGAAATTGGAGTATTACTAGGGATATTTGGAGAAACTATTTTTCAGAGTCTTCAATTGCACGTTTCTAGAAAGGAAATGGAAAAAACTATGGTGGAAGAAGATAAATCAGCGCCTATACAACAAGCACATTTTGCAAATGAAGATAAAATCAACTATATTTTAAACCCATTGCCTGTTCCAAAACGCCATGAGAAAAAGGAAATTACTTATGGTTTTGAACCTACTGAGTCGGCATTGCATTATGATTATGAAATAACAGAAGAACAAATGAATTACGATATCAATTAAGTTACGATGATTGATTCGAATGATAATGGAGGTATTTATGGCAGCTCAGTCTGGCAATAAAAAGAAAACAACACCAAAAAAAACAACAACAAATAAAAAGCCTGTTCATACTTCCAAAAATAACTACGCTAAAAGTAAACATACGTCACAAACAAATCCGGAACTTAACCATGAAATCACCTTGATATTAATTTTTGCCATTTCGGTAGTTTTGTTTTTAAGTAATTTTGGATTAATTGGAACCATTGGAACGTTTATCTCAGATTTTATGTTTGGATTGTTTGGTATTTTAGCATATATTATTCCAATTTTTTTATTTATAGCAGTTGCTTTTTCTTTTTCAAATCAAGGTAATCAAATTGCAACAATTAAATTATTTGCTACATTAGGTATTTTTATAATGCTTGGAATATTAAGCGAATTAATTAGTGGAATTAGTTTAGCATTAGGTGAGGACCATAACGTTATACTTGAAATTTACACATTTAGCAGACAAGGTAAATGTGGTGGTGGTATTTTATTTGGTGGTCTTGCCTTTTTACTATATAAACTTGTTGGAATTGTGGGTACGTATTTAATTCTGATTGTAAGTACCGTAATATGTATTGTTTTAATAACAGAAAAATCTCTCTTAAAAGGTGTGAGAGAAGGTAGTGTTAAAGTATATGAAACTGCTAAGGAAGAAGCAATTACAAGGAAAGAGCGTAAAGAAGAAATTGCAGCCATGCGTGAACAGGAACGTATTTTGCGTATGGATAAAAAGGTGACTGGAGTCATGCTAAATACATCCTTAGAGTCAAAAGATACCCCAGAAGAAAAAATGGTTGGAGATATGCATGAAATTAGATTAAATACAGAGGCGGAATGGAATACAGAAACCGTGCATTTATCTTCCAATCAAAAAGAAACGATAGAGGAGATAATACATCCAGAAATTACAAGTGATCATCTTATTTCCATACCTGAACCTATTTTTGAAGGTAATAGAACAAAGAAACAGGATCATGTAAAGGCAGAGCCTTTGAAAGTGGACAATGAACAAAAGAAAGAAACGACGAAGGAACTTGTTAGTCCAGCGACAGGATTTCTGTCCAATCAAAGATATCAATTTCCTTCCTTGTCTTTATTAAAAACCGGAGAAAAGAATACAAAAACTGACCCTACGAAAGAATTAAAAGCAACAGCTCTTAGGTTGCAGCAGACCTTGAATACTTTTGGGGTAAAGGTTACCATAACGGATATAAGTCAAGGTCCTTCTGTTACCAGGTATGAACTTCAGCCAGAGCAAGGAGTTAAAGTTTCAAAGATTGTTAACTTACAAGATGATATTAAATTAAATCTTGCAGCAACAGATATTCGAATTGAAGCACCTATTCCTGGAAAAGCTGCCATCGGAATCGAAGTACCTAATAAAGAAAATAGTAGTGTTTATTTAAGAGACTTATTGGAATCTAAAGAATTTAAAGATTTCCCATCGAATATTGCTTTTGCAGTAGGTAAAGATATTGGTGGTCAAACCATTGTTGCAGATATTGGTAAGATGCCTCATATGCTCATTGCCGGAGCTACAGGAAGCGGTAAAAGTGTTTGTATAAATACACTGATTATGAGTATTTTGTATAAAGCACATCCGGATGATGTGAAACTGATTATGATTGATCCAAAGGTGGTGGAATTAAGTGTCTATAATGGCATTCCACATTTATTAATTCCAGTTGTTACAGATCCAAAGAAAGCGGCCGGAGCACTACATTGGGGCGTTGCAGAAATGACAGAACGTTACAAACAATTTGCAGACTATAATGTTCGAGATTTAAAAGGATTTAATAAAATGGTAGAATCACTTCCAAAAAGTGACGATCCCCTTTCTCCTAAAAAAATGCCTCAAATTGTTATTATCGTAGACGAATTAGCAGATTTGATGATGGTAGCACCTGGTGAAGTTGAAGAAAGTATCTGTCGACTGGCTCAGCTTGCAAGAGCCGCTGGAATTCATCTTATTATTGCAACACAGAGACCATCTGTGGATGTAATCACAGGTCTTATTAAAGCAAATATGCCTAGCCGAGTTGCTTTTTCTGTTTCTAGTGGAGTGGATAGTCGAACCATACTTGATATGAATGGAGCAGAGAAATTGCTTGGAAAAGGAGATATGCTATTTTATCCTCAGGGCTATTCAAAACCAGCCAGAGTACAAGGTGCATTTGTCTCTGATAAAGAAATCGTGGATGTGGTAGACTTTTTGAAAAATCAAGGAATTGGTAATGTTTATAGCCAAGAAGTACAGGAAAAAATATCCCATATTGGAACAGGACAATTAACCGGTCAGCAGGGAACAGATGGATTTGCAGAAAGAGATTCTTATTTTATAGAAGCAGGACGTTTTTTTATAGAACGTGAAAAAGCATCCATTGGTATGCTACAAAGGGTTTTGAAAATTGGTTTTAACAGAGCCGCAAGAATTATGGATCAGCTGGAAGAAGCAGGCGTTGTTGGGGCAGAGGAAGGTACAAAACCAAGAAAAGTTCTTATGAGTATGGAAGAATTCATGAATCTATGCGAAGAAGAAATATAATCAGTTAGAAAAAAGAGATGTAGGAGAACCAAACTATGAAATCAGATATTCAAATTGCCCAGGAGGCAAAGTTACTACCAGTTACAAAAATTGCCGAAAAAATTGGAATTGACTTTGAAGAATTGGAACTGTATGGTAAATACAAAGCAAAAATATCAGATGAATATCTGAAGAGAATTGAAGATAATGAAAACGGAAAATTGATTCTAGTTACTGCAATCAATCCAACTCCAGCTGGTGAAGGGAAGACAACGACTAGTGTTGGATTAGGACAAGCCTTTGGGAAACTTGGGAAAAATGCAATCATCGCTTTACGTGAACCTTCTTTGGGACCCTGCTTTGGTATGAAAGGTGGTGCTGCTGGAGGTGGTATGGCTCAAGTTGTTCCAATGGAAGATTTAAACCTTCATTTCACAGGTGATTTTCATGCCATTACATCTGCAAATAATTTGTTAGCCGCGCTGTTGGATAATCATATCCAACAAGGAAATGAACTGCAAATTGATACGAGACAGATTGTATGGAAAAGATGCCTGGATATGAATGACAGAGTCCTTAGAAATGTAGTTGTAGGGCTTGGTAATAAAGCAGATGGTGTTGTACGAGAAGATCATTTTGTAATAACTGTTGCATCTGAAATTATGGCTGTACTATGTCTTGCAGAAAACCTAACGGATTTAAAAGAACGTTTGGGTAATATGGTTGTTGCTTACACGTATGACCAAATGCCCGTTTATGCGAAAGATCTAAAAGCAGTTGGAGCAATGGCTGCCTTACTGAAAGATGCTATGAAACCAAATTTAATTCAAACGCTAGAACATACACCAGCGTTAATTCATGGAGGACCATTTGCAAATATTGCACATGGATGCAATTCTATAATTGCAACAAAAACTGCATTAAAAATGTCAGATTATGTGATAACAGAAGCTGGATTTGGGGCAGATTTAGGAGCAGAGAAATTTTTTGATATAAAATGCAGACAGGGAGATTTGAAACCTGATGCCGTTGTATTGGTGGCAACAATCCGAGCTTTAAAATACAATGGTGGAGTAGCAAAGGACCAGTTAAATACTGCTAGTCTAGATGCACTCAAGAAAGGTATTTGTAATTTAGAAAAACATATTGAAAATCTACAAAAGTATCAAGTTCCAGTTATTGTGACCTTAAATGCTTTTGCAACAGATTCCGAAGAAGAAACGGAGTATGTTAAAAAATTCTGTTTGGAGAGAAATTGTGAATTTGCTTTATCAAAGGTTTGGGAATTTGGTGGAGATGGTGGCATCGAACTTGCGAATAAAGTGTTAGATACATTAGAGCACAAAAAAAGCGATTTTAAACTGCTTTATTCATCTGAGGAATCACTCCTGTATAAAATTGAAACAATAGCAAAAGAAATCTATGGTGCGGCATCCGTGAATTTCCAGGGAAAATCTCTTAAACAAATACAGAAACTCGAAGAAATGGGATTTGGGAAGTTACCAATATGCATGGCAAAAACTCAATACTCTTTATCGGACGATGCAACAAAGCTTGGACGACCTGAAAATTTTGAGTTAAATGTAAGAGATGCCTATGTATTAAATGGAGCAGGTTTTGTTGTTGTGCTGACAGGCAGTGTCATGACGATGCCTGGATTACCTAAAACACCTGCAGCTTATGGAATTGACGTAACACAAGATGGTATCATTAGTGGTTTATTTTAAACGAAGGAAGGCTAACTTAACATGGCGAATATCATAGATGGGAAATTAATATCGGATCAGATTAAACAAGAACTAAAAGAAAAAGTAAGTCAATTAAAAAATCAGAATATTGCAATTCAACTTGCGGTTATTCAGGTTGGTAACGATCCAGCGTCAAGCGTCTATGTTTCTAACAAGAAAAAGGCTTGTGCTTTCGTTGGAATTGACTCTATATCTTATGAATTATCCTCTGATACAACAGAAGAAGAACTATTGGAATTAATCTATGAATTAAATGAAAGTTCCTCTGTCAATGGAATCTTAGTACAACTTCCATTGCCAAAATCCATATCTGAAGAACGAATACTTCTTGCGATAGATCCTAAAAAAGATGTAGACGGTTTTCATCCTTACAATGTTGGTTCTATGTGTATTGGCAAGGCTACTTATTTGCCGTGTACTCCTGCAGGTGTGATTCAACTGCTTAAAAGGAGTAATATTGATATAGAGGGTAAAGATTGTGTAATTCTTGGTAGAAGTAATATTGTTGGGAAACCAATGAGTTTACTAATGTTACAAGAAAATGCAACTGTTACAATTTGTCATTCCAAAACTAAGAACTTAAAAGAGGTCTGTAAAAAAGCAGATATTTTAATTGTAGCGATTGGAAAACCTAAAATGATTACTGCTGAATATGTAAAAGAAGATGCAGTTGTTATTGATGTAGGTATTCATCGAGATGAAAACAATAAATTATGCGGAGATGTAGATTTTGATGCTGTCTTCGCAAGTTGCCAGGCAATTACACCTGTACCAGGTGGCGTTGGACCTATGACAATTGCCATGCTTCTTCAAAATTGTATTGATTCAGCATGGAATAAATAGAAAAGGAAATTGCTTATGCTATGTCCAAAGTGCAAAACTGAAATGAAAGAAGGCATGTTGTATTGTGAAAATTGTGGCGAAGAAATAAATATCGTTCCAGAATTTGAATCTTCCTTAGAACATGAACTTCAAAAAACATTAAAATCTGTTGCAAGTGATTTGAAGAATGAAATGAATGAATCTCAAAAAACACAAATTACATCTGAAGAAAATTTTATGGATGATGACCACTTTTTTTCTCGCTTCCTTTTGAAACTTATGAAGCAAAAACTTTCTCTGTTTATTATGATTGCTTTGTTTTTTTGTATTTGTATCGTGGTTATTTGGTTTTATTCCCTGTCATTACATAGAAATTCTTTTGAATATCAATACGGACAAGCTCTATATAGTGCAAAAGAAGGAAACTATAAAGATGCCATTGATTATATGAAAAAAGCAATATCTCTAAATGAAACAGAATATTCTGCAAAATTATCTCTGGCTGAATATTATGACATTGTGAATAAAGAAGAGGATGCAATTTTAATATTGAATGAATTGATTGATCAGGATATAAATTTAGAACAAGCATACAAACAATTGATTGCAATCTACGAAGAAAGTAATGATTATGCAATTATAAATCTTTTGTTATTGCAGGAAGAGAATACGCAAATAAAAGAATTATATCATGAGTATTTATCCGAAACTCCTGTGTTTAGTGTGAGCGCGGGAACTTACGATGAAGTGGTGGAGTTAAAACTAAGAAGTAATGATCAGGGCAGTATTCACTACACTTTAGATGGCTCAAAACCAACAATAGATTCTCCGACGTATCAAGAACCATTGATTCTTGAAAATGGTGTGTATCGGGTAAATGCCATTTTTGTAAATCAATATCAGGTAGAAAGTGAAATTGAAACCAAAGTATATACCATAGATACCACCGTTCCACATGCTCCTAATGTGATAAATCAAGATGGTTCTTACACGGATCCTCAAATGATAGTGGTCGAAATTCCAACGAATGGAGATGTTTTTTATACCGTAGATGGTTCTGAACCTAACATGGAAAGTAACCATTATGCATATCCATTTCCAATGCCAATCGGTGCAAATACTTTGAAATTTGTTACCATAAATTATCAAGGCGTAAAAAGTGAAGTAACCATTCGAAAGTTTAATTTAACGATGGAAAGAGACATTACACCTGCGCAAGCAGTAAATAGTCTGGTTATGGAATTAACCAATCGAGGCTATTTATTAGACTACAATGGTTATGTGGCAGGATTAGAGGGTAGAAATGCATATTTAATGACTTCAGCAATACGAATTGATGGAGAAGATTTCTATTTGATTTATGAAAAGTACGAAGATGTGGATGGTAGCATGACTGAAACTGGTAATATTTTTGCGGTAAATACCATAACAAATGAATTTTATAAGTATAATTTAAAAGCAAATGGCAATTATTGGATCACTCCATTTTAAATGAAAAAAATGTTTATTCTTGCATTTTCAGGAGATATGTTTTACTATTTTAAATGAATATTTATACGAGTTTTGGAATAAATATAAAACAGAATGGCCGAATGGCAGACAGGAGTCAAAATGTACAAAATACTAAAAGCGGAAGAATTAACAAAAAGCATTTACTTGATGGAAGTAAAGGCTAAAAGGGTTGCTAAATCATGCCAGCCAGGACAGTTTATTATTGTTCGCGTGGATGAAAAGGGAGAACGTATTCCACTGACAATTTGTGATTACGACAGAGAAAAGGGAACTGTAACCATCGTCTATATGGCGATTGGTAGTGGTACATTAAAAATGTCAGAATTAAAGGTTGGAGATAGCTTTTATGATTTTGTTGGGCCTCTTGGATGTCCTTCAGAATTAATTCATGAAGATATGGATACTTTAAAGAAAAAAAATATAATCTTTATTGCTGGCGGAGTTGGAACAGCACCAGTTTATCCTCAGGTAAAATGGCTTCATGAACATGGAATTGCTGCAGATGTAATTGTAGGTGCAAAAAATAAAGACTTATTAATTTTAGAAGAACAAATGAAAGCGGTAAGTGGTAATCTCTATATCACTACAGATGATGGCTCTTACGGAAGAAGTGGAATGGTTACACAGACCTTACGTGATTTAGTAGAAAAAGAAGGTAAGAAATATGATTTATGTGTAGCAATTGGACCCATGATTATGATGAAATTTGTTAGTCAGTTAACCAAAGAATTAGAAATTCCAACCATAGTTTCATTAAATCCAATCATGGTAGATGGAACAGGAATGTGTGGAGCCTGCCGAGTTACGGTTGGCGGTAAAGTTAAGTTTGCCTGTGTAGATGGACCAGAATTTGATGGGCATCTCGTAAATTTTGATGAAGCAATGAAACGCCAGCAAATGTATAAAACCGTGGAAGGAAAGGCTTTATTAAAATCAAAAGAAGGCGATACGCATCATGGTGGATGTGGTAACTGTGGAGGTGACAATTAATGGATGTTTTAAAGAAAGTACCAGTACGTGAACAAAATCCAAAGGTTAGAGCTACTAATTTTGAAGAAGTTTGCTTTGGTTATAATTTAGAAGAAGCTATGGAAGAGGCTGAACGCTGCATTAATTGTAAAAATGCAAAATGTATCATTGGATGCCCTGTTTCCATTGATATCCCCAAATTTATTCAAGAAGTGAAGGCAGGAAATGTAATCGATGCATACCAGACAATTAGCAATTCTTCCGCGTTGCCTGCTGTATGTGGAAGAGTATGTCCGCAAGAAAGTCAGTGTGAAGGAAATTGTATTCGTGGAATTAAGGGAGAACCTGTTTCCATTGGTAAGTTAGAACGTTTTGTAGCAGATTGGGCAATGGAAAATGGACTAAAACCAAAAGGCGCTGAAGTCAAACTAGGGAAAAAAGTTGCTGTGGTAGGCGCAGGTCCAGCGGGCCTTACTTGTGCTGGTGATTTAGCAAAACTTGGATATGATGTCACTATTTTTGAGGCTCTACATGAGCCAGGTGGTGTGTTGGTGTATGGTATACCAGAATTTCGTTTACCAAAAGAAAAGATAGTAAAAAAAGAAATTGAAAATGTTTTAAGCCTTGGAGTTGAAATTGAACGAAATGTTGTTGTTGGAAAATCAGTAACAATAGATGAATTAATGGAAGAAGAAGGCTATGAAGCTGTGTTTATTGGTTCTGGTGCGGGACTTCCTAAATTTATGGGAATTGAAGGCGAAAATTTAAATGGAGTATTTTCAGCCAATGAATATCTTACCAGAAGTAATCTTATGAAGGCGTATCAGGAACACTCCACAACACCTATCATGAAAAGTAAAAAAGTTGCGGTTGTTGGTGGTGGAAATGTTGCGATGGACGCTGCAAGAACAGCGCTTAGATTAGGTGCCGAAGTACATATCGTGTATAGAAGAAGTGAACAGGAACTTCCAGCCAGAGTGGAAGAAGTGCATCATGCAAAAGAAGAAGGTATTATTTTCGACTTGCTTACCAATCCGATAGAAATATTAGGTAATTCAGACAGTTGGGTTACTGGTATAAAATGTGTAAAAATGGAACTTGGAGAACCAGATGCATCCGGTAGAAGAAGACCTGTAGAGGTCCGTGATTCCGAATTTGTAATAGAAGTTGACACAGTTATTATGAGTCTTGGTACCTCTCCTAATCCTCTGATTTCTTCTACAACAGATGGTCTTGATGTTAACAAATATCAATGTATCATAGCAAATGAGGAAACTGGTGAAACCACAAAAAAAGGAGTTTTTGCTGGCGGAGATGCAGTGACTGGAGCAGCTACCGTTATACTTGCTATGGGAGCTGGTAAAGCAGCCGCAAAAGGAATTCATGAGTATCTATCAAATCAATAATCAGAAAAAGGAGTAATTATGATACGACATATTGTTGCCTGGAATATAAATGCAGAAATACCAGAACTTGAAAAAACTGATGTTTTAGAAACTTTAAAACATGAGTTGGAAGGACTACGTGATAAGATTTCAGAAATAAAGGAGATAGCTGTAACGATTGATCTTTTGAACTCAAGTAATAGAGAAATTATGTTATCAACAACATTTCAAACAGTAGAAGATTTAAACATTTATCAGAATCATCCTGATCATTTAAAAGTTGCAGCATATATAAGGCAAGTAACCTGTGATCGCGTATGTCTTGACTACATAAGCGAATAACTTACATCGGACTATCTGTTTTTTGATTCAAAGAAGCAAGAATTTATTCTTGCTTCTTTATTTATTTACAATTTATGTTACAATAGTTATATTATTTATTTCTACATACTAGGAGGAACGAAAATGGCATGGTGTCCTAACTGCAAAAACGAATACAAAGAAGGTATTAATCGTTGTCTTGATTGTGATTGTGACTTGATTGAGCACTTGGAAGACATGGAAAGAGTTTATATCCTCGAAGGGGAAGAAAGCCAACTTACAAGGTGTAATAAATTTCTAATATACAACAAATTGAATTCTGGGAAAGTTGAGCAATCAAACGAAGAAGATGGATATCGCTTATCCGTTATCCCAGAAGATGAGATAAAAGCGACCAAAATACTTACAATTTTTTTACAACAAGAAGCATTAAATCATGAATCAGAAACCTATGAATTGCAAGAAGATCAAAAAGAAGATCGTAGTATTCAAACAGAAGTTTTAAAAAAGGAATCTGGCCTTTATGAAAAAAGTACTGTGAAAGCAAAAGAATATGAATCAACTGCATATTTACTCATTGTTTTAGGTTTTGTAGGTATGGTTGTGATGTTGCTTGGATATCTAGATTACCTTTCTCTACCGTTTTCAAATCTTTCATACATTGCACTTGGTATCTTTTTTTTATTGTTTCTTCTTTTTGGCATACAATCTCTTTCCTCTTCAAAAAGATTAAAGGAAAAAGGAACAACGGAAGAACGATTAGAAGAAGAGCTTAAGAATTATTTAAAAGCTGAGTACAATAAAGATTATTTAGAAGAAAAGGTTCAGAATAGTCTTGGAGAGCATACTGCTTCTGAAGAAATTTTATATTTTAAACGTATAGAAATCATGAGAGAAGATGTTTTGTTACGATATCCCACAATGGATGAATCTTTTCTTGATGCAATCCTTGATGAGCATTATCAGGAGTTATATGAATGAAAATAACCATTATTACAGTTGGAAAACTGAAAGAAACGTATTGGAAGGATGCTATAAGCGAATATGAGAAAAGATTAAGTCGCTATTGTAACTTCCAAATTATTGAGGTTTCTGATGAAAAGACTACCGAGCAACCCAGTTTCCAGGAAGCAGATATCATAAAAGAAAAAGAAGCAAATCGTATATTAAAAGCATTGAAAGATGATATGTTTGTGATAACATTAGAAATTAGTGGCAAACAACTTAGCAGTGAAGAATTTGCAGACAAAATACAAAACCTTCAAATTAGAGGGACTTCACATATTTGTTTTATTATTGGGGGCTCTCTTGGTTTGCATCAAATAGTGCTTAATAAATCAAATTATGCTTTGAGTTTTTCCAATATGACATTTCCCCATCAACTTATGAGGGTAGTATTAATAGAACAAGTTTATAGATGTTTTCGCATTATAAATCATGAACCTTATCATAAATAATATAAGAATATAGAGGTAATCCTATGAGAATGTATGATTTGATTATAAAAAAGAGAAATGGACTTACACTGTCCAATGAAGAAATTAATTTTATGATTGAAGGTTATCAGAACAATGAAATACCTGATTATCAAATGTCTGCCATGATGATGGCTATTTATTTCAAAGGAATGAATGCGGATGAAACCTTAGCGTTAACAATGGCTATGGTAAATAGTGGTGAGATACTGGACTTGTCTGATATCGATGGGATAAAAGTAGATAAACACAGCACAGGAGGAGTGGGTGACAAAACAAGTTTAACCTTAACTCCTATGGTAGCAGCCTGTGGTATTAAAGTTGCAAAAATGAGCGGTCGTGGGCTTGGACATACCGGGGGCACCATCGATAAATTAGAAAGTTTTGAAGGTTTTTCTACTGATATGACCAGTGAAAAGTTCTATACACAAATTGAAGAAGTTGGAATCGCTATCATGGGACAGACGAAAGATTTAGCACCTGTGGATAAAAAACTCTATGCACTAAGAGATGTAACAGCAACGGTTGATAACCTGTCTCTGATAGCAGCGTCCATAATGAGTAAAAAAATAGCTGCAGGAGCTGATGCCATCTGTCTAGATGTTAAAACCGGAAGCGGTGCCTTTATGAAAGATGAAAAAGATGCTTATAAATTGGCGAAGGAAATGGTTGACATTGGAACTGGAGCTGGAAGAAAAACAATTGCTGTCATTACAGATATGGATCAACCTTTAGGAAATAATGTTGGAAATGCCTTAGAGGTGAAAGAAGCAATTGAAACCTTACAGGGTCATGGTCCAAAAGATTTTGAAGAGTTATGCCTAACCCTTGGATCTTATATGTTAATACTGGGAGAAAAGGCAAATTCCATTAAAGAAGCAAGACAAATGCTTTTGGATGTTATTGAGAATGGGTCAGCTCTTGCTAAATTTGCTGAATTTATTGAAGCTCAGGGTGGAGATAAATGTGCCGTTTTTCATATGGATTTATTACCAAAAGCACAATATGAGATTCCAGTATTAAGTGAAAAATCTGGATTTGTTTCAAAAATTGCTTGTGATGAAATTGGTATTTGTTCTTTGATTTTAGGAGGCGGAAGAGAAACAAAGGAAAGTGTTATTGATTTAGCGGTTGGAATTAAACTACTAAAGAAAAAGGGAGATTATGTGAAACAAGGAGAACCTCTTTGCATCATACATGGTAATGATATGGAGAAAATTAAACTTGCAAAAGACCGATTTTTAAAAGCGTATGATTTTTCCGAAACTGAAATAGCTCCTACACAATTTATCAAAGCCGTTTTAGAAGCATAGAAATTCAGAAAGTTAGTAGGAAACAAATTATGGAAAACAAAACAAGAAGTATCTATGAAATGGAACCAAATTATAAACAGGAAAGAATGCTTTCAGGTTTATTGTTACTGATTTTTAATCCTTTGATTTTAATCCTATCTGTTTTTATTTATGAAAGAAGTTATGAAAATATTATTAAAATGGGTTTACTCGGAATACTTACAGGAATCATCCTATTATTTGTTTTTTTAACATCGCATTTGAAAGATCAAGAAAAGGATAACAATAACAACAGTTTACGTTTTGTTTTAGTATATCTTATTTGCCTGATTATGGTTTGTATTTTTCCATTGATTCCGAATTTATTATGGCCATTTTTACCCCTTACTTTAGTGTTGTTTTTTTATTCAGATGCAGTAACAGGTATTATGTCTTCCACATTTCTTCTAAGTCTTGCAGTGCTTTTAGATGGGGGAACAATTACTGTTTTCTTTCTTTATTTTTTAAGTGGAATTATTACCATTGCTGTTTTTCGCACAGTAACCCAGGAGTTTAAGGTTCAAGCACAGTTTATTATATTATTAAGTTCCTATATAATACTTCATGGTATTTTTAGTATTTTACCGATGAAACAACTATATTTACAAGATTTATTAATGATTGTCTTAAATGTTTTTATTTCCACTATTTTATTGTTTTTTGTATTTTGGGTTTACAGTGTTACCATTGTACATAAAAATTTACCTAAATACATGGAAATGAATGATCCGGAATTTATTGTGATGAAAGAATTAAAAGATCAGAATAAATCAGAGTACTATAAATTAATTCATACAGCCTATTTAAGTGAAAAACTGGCAAGAGAATTAGATGCTAATTTAGGCCTTACAAGAGGGTTATCTTATTATCATCAATTGGGTATGGTTCGAAATAAAAATATGGAAAAAACAACAGAAGAAATACTTCAGTTCGCAAAAAAATACAATATTCCATATGAATTATATCAGTTACTTTTAGAATTCCATGATAAAAAAAAGGCTTATAAAAGCAGAGAAGCAATTATTGTGACTCTTTCGGATCAAGTAGTTACTTCCATCCTATATCTATTTACAAAAGATAAGGATAGTCAAGTTGATTATCATCAATTGGTTGAAGTTTTGTTTAAAAAGAAAATAGAAAATGGTTTTTTTCTTGAATCAGATTTAACCATAAAGGAATTATATCAAATGAAAAAAATGTTGATTGAGGAGAAATTATATTATGACTTTTTACGTTGAAAATGAAAGTGGTCAAGACTTGGGTTTTGATTATGAGGTACTTGCCTGGAAAGTAATGAATCAGGCATTAGACTATGTTGAATGTCCTTATGAGGTACAAATTAATGTAATTATAACGGATAATCAGGAAATTCAGCGGGTAAATGAACTAAGTCGGGGAATAAATAAACCAACGGACGTTCTTTCGTTTCCTAATATCGATTATACAACACCTGCTGTTTTTGATCATGTTGAGGAATTTCAATCAGATTATTTCGATCCTGATAGTGGAGAATTGATTTTAGGAGATATCATGATTTCAATAGATAAAGTAATAGATCAAGCTGAAGAATTTGGACATTCTTTAGAAAGAGAATATGCTTTCTTAATTGCACATAGTATGTTTCATCTATTTGGATATGATCACCTGGTTGAAACTGAAGCCAAGGAAATGGAACGCATGCAAGAGGAAGTTTTACAAAAAATAAATATCACAAGAGATTAAGAGGTTGGAATGAACGAACACAAACTAACAAAAAAAGAAGAACAAGGGCAAAAAATTGTACTAAGCTATTTGCTCATATCAATTTTATTGCTTGTGTACAGAATTATGATAACCAATAAAATTTCAGATATTGGAAATAGTCATTTTGCAATTCTTTATGAAATATTAAGTATCTTTTATTTGTTTTTTTTATTTACTATGCCTCAGATAATATCTAGAATGGTGGATTTAAGAACTAAAAAAGGTCAATTTCAAAATGCACATAGAGTATTTCAAATAAGTAGAAAGTTTTTATTCCTAGGCGGACTGTTTATGAGCGTATTGTTTTTTTTTGCTTCAGAAATAATAGCGAAAACTTTTTTTATAATGCCAAAAGCACAAGTTGCATTACAGTTATCGGCTCCAATGTTTTTGTTAATGGGAATTATGGGGGTATATCGTGGATACTTTCAAGGTATTAATACACTAAAACCAACCTTGATTTCAAAAATAATATTATTCAGCAGTGTTTTTCTGCTGACTATTTTGTTTACTTCACTTTTTATGAACTACGGCACAAAAGTAGCAACTTTACTACAAAGTAGCAACTATAAATATTTGTATGGAATACTAGGAATTATAATATCTCTTTTTCTTGGGTTCTTATGTTCTTGTTTTTTTCTTGTTTTTTTATATCGACTTTATAAGAAAACCTATGAAAAGCAAATGTTACGGGATCGAACTACCATACACGAGCCATATCGAATGATACTTCATAATTTATTTATATTACACATTCCCTGTCTTATGATTTATATCATATACCCGATAGTAAATCTTAGTGCGCAAGTTGTTTTCAATCATCATGCAAACAAAGAAGGTACCTTAAGTCAAGGATTGGTTGCTTTTGGTGAATATTCTGGCAAAAGTGGAGTTCTAATTAGTTTTCCGATTTATCTATTAGTTTCTTTATCCTTGTTTTTAGAACCAAAGGTGAAAGAGAAATTAGATTTAAATCAGTTAGCGCGTTTAAGAGATCGAATTTCCATTGTTTTAAAGTATTCTTTTCTTTTTTCCTTGTTTTTTACCGTCCTGTATATTTCCTTGGCAGATGTTATCCTTCAGGCTCTCTTTCATGAAGGCTCCAAATCAGCTGTTTCTCAGTTGCAATTTGGTGGACTACTTGTAATCGTGCTTGGTTTATCCGTTATTAGTTCAGCCTTATTATGCTCTATGGAAAGATGTAAAAGAGTCATGATTCATCAATTCATTGCCTTTATTTGTTATCTTCTTCTTATGATTTTCTCTATTGGAAATATGCCGTCAGCTATTGACTCGATATTATTAGCTAAATTTACGTTTGCAATTGTACTTTTACTTTTAAATATTTTTGTTTTAAGAAAAGATATGAGACTCAAGCAAGAGTTTTTAACTGTTTATCTTGTCCCAATTGTACTGGCCATCATAACAGGTTTACTTTTAACTGGATTTAAACTTCTTTTACAAATTCTTAATTTACCTATTTTGACCTTTATTATCTTATTCGTGGTTGGTTTTTTTGTTTTCTTTATCTTACTATGTGTTATGAAGGTTGTTACAGAAAAGGACTTGAGAAAATTACCTTTTTTAGATGGATTTATCAGTATTTTAAAGAAAAATCATCTTTTACCATAATAAAAAAAGAAAGGCATGATGAACCATATGAAATTAGCAATTATTGGTGGTGGAGCCTCTGGTTTGATTGCTGCAATTACCGCCGCAAATCAAGGGGCAGAGGTTACTATTTTCGAAAAAAACGATCGTATTGGAAAAAAAATATTAGCTACTGGAAATGGTAAGTGCAATATAACAAATTTATATCAAGATATACAATGTTACCACTCTGGCAATCTGGATTTTGTGATGGAAGTATTAAATCAATTTCCAGTTACAGAAACGATATCATTTTTTGAGACTCTTGGTTTGATTTTAAAAAATAAAAATGGATATATTTATCCTTATAGCGAACAGGCATCAACAGTTCTGGATTTATTAAGAATGGAAACTTATTACCAACGAGTTAAGGTTGAACTTGAAACGACGGTTCAAGATATTCGATATGAGAATCAGAAATTCACCCTATCTTTTAGGGATAATAAGAAAGACAAAACTTCTTTTGATTCCGTCATACTCAGCACTGGAAGTATGGCAGGTATGAAAGGGACAACAGCAAATAACGGCTATGAAATGCTTGAAAGAATGGGACATACCATAATAAATCCTTATCCTTGCCTTGTTCAGTTAAAAGGTACTGAAAATTTTTATAAAGCAATTAGTGGGGTTCGATGTAGTGCAAAAGTATCCGTGGAGATTCAACAAAAAATTGTGGCAGAAGAAGAAGGTGAACTGCAATTAACGGATCAAGGAATTTCTGGTATTGTGGTATTTCAAATTAGTTCTTTTGTAACGAAAGCTCTCACAGAACATAAAAAAGTCTGGGTTCATATTGATTTTCTCCCTGACATGGATTTAGAGAATTATCAAAAGTTCTATAAAATCAGGTTGCTAGCACAAGGATATAAAACAGCCGAAGAATTCTTTACCGGACTGTTAAACAAAAAAATCATCCTTCTTTTTCTTAAATTAGCAGGATTAAAATCGGAAGATATTTTAACAATGGAAAATGAAAATCTTTTTATTCAAGTATTTCAGATGATGAAGGATTTTAAAATCCAGATTCATTCATCAGGAGGATTTGAACAGGCTCAGGTTTCTGGTGGTGGTGTGTGTGTTGATGATTTTTACAATACCCTAGAATCAAAGTTTATTCCTGGTTTCTATTGTTGTGGAGAAGTTATGGACGTAGATGGAATCTGTGGGGGATATAATCTGCAATGGGCATGGGCCTCTGGATATGTAGCCGGCTATCATGCAGTAAAGAAAGGAATTTCCCGTGATACGAATTAATCAACTAAAATTAAAACCAGATCATACAAAGAAACAACTGCAACAAGCAATTGCTCAGCAGTTAAAGGTATCTGAACATCAGATACTAGAATATGATATTGTGAAAAGGTCAATTGATGCAAGAAAGAAACCAGACATCTATTTTCAATATACCATAGATGTTTCCTTGGAAAATGAAATACAATTTTTGAAGAAAAACAAAAATCCGCAAATTGTTAAATCTGAAAAAATATCATACCTCTTTCCTGATCAAGGAAGCATTCCTTTAAAGGAACCTCCAATTGTTGTCGGAAGTGGACCTGCGGGGCTTTTTTGTGCATATCAACTTGCTCAGGCTGGATATCACCCCATTTTATTAGAACGAGGGGATGATGTTACAAAGCGAAAACAAGTGGTTGATAATTTTTGGGAAGAAGGTACTCTGGATTTAGAAAGCAATGTTTCCTTTGGGGAAGGTGGCGCTGGTACTTTTTCGGATGGGAAATTAAATACACTGGTAAAAGATAAAAATGGAAGAAATCACCAAGTTCTGAAGCTCTTTGTACAACATGGTGCTCCTGAGGAAATATTGTATGAGAGTAAACCCCATATCGGAACCGATGTATTAATACATGTTGTTGAAAATATTAGGAATTCTATTTGTGCCATGTGCGGAAACGTACACTTTCGTTCCAAAGTTAGCGACTTTATCATTGAAGGGAATCAGATTTGTGGTGTTATAACGGCTGATGGAACGATTTACAAGTCACAGGTTGTCGTTCTGGCAATTGGACATAGCGCCAGAGATACCTTTGTTCTTCTTCAAGAAAAAAATGTAATCATGGAAGCAAAGAGTTTTGCCATCGGATTTCGAGTTGAACATCCACAGGCACTGATTAACTTAAATCAATATGGAAATCATTATTACCAGTTACCAACAGCTCCCTATAAGCTAACTGCACAAACAGAAGAGGGGAGAGGCGTTTATTCTTTTTGCATGTGCCCAGGAGGTTATGTAGTCAACGCATCCACCGAAGAGCATCGTTTAGCGATTAATGGAATGAGCTATAGTAAACGAGATGGGGAAAATGCGAATAGCGCCATCATAATTGCAGTAGACCAAAAAGATTTTGATGAACAGGGTAATCTATCCTCCTTACGTTTCCAGGAACGTATTGAAGAGAAAGCATTTCAACTTGCGAAAGGGAAAATTCCTGTTCAAAAATTTTCTGATTTTTATGAACAGGTTATGAATCAACCCTATGAATATCATAATACAAAATTGCAAATAGAAGAGCTTCAGTTGCTACAACACTTAAAGCCACAAACAAAAGGTGCATTTGAATTTTCAAATTTAAGTGAATTACTGCCAAAACATTTAAATCAAGCATTTATTAAGGCTATGCTTAAATTTGATCATATTTTACCAGGATTTGCACATGATGATGTGTTGGTGCTTGGAATTGAAAGCAGAACATCTTCTCCTGTTCGAATCATTCGTGATGAAAATAAGGAAGCAAATATACGTGGTCTTTATCCTTGTGGTGAAGGAGCAGGATATGCCGGTGGTATTATGTCGGCAGCAATGGATGGACTTATCATTGCAGAGACAATTGCAACTAAATATCAGGTATTTTAATAAACTTAGGAAAAAACTTTACGAATTATAGTTTTTTATATATAATAAGTAAGGTTTTTGTATTTTTTCTTGTAGAGGAGATTGAAAATGGAACTTACCCGCAGCTTACTGAAGGATAAAAAGAGAATCGTAATTAAAATTGGCTCATCATCTCTTCAACATCCCCAAACTGGAGATTTGGATTACATAAAGATGGAAGGTTTAATTCGTGAACTCTGTAATTTACGTAATATGGGTAAGGATGTAGTTTTGGTAACATCAGGAGCCATTGCCGCTGGTAAGAAAGCATTTCAGGTATTTCAGACAGAACATGAAATTGTTTCTAATAGTATTGTTATGAAACAAGCATATGCTGCGGTTGGTCAGGCAAGACTTATGACCACATATCAAAAAATCTTTGCTGAATACAATCAAATAACGGCACAAATCTTAATGACTAAAAACACGGTTCTTGATGATTTAAATCGTTTTAATGCACATAACACATTTTCTAAATTATTGGAACTTGGTGTTATTCCAATTGTAAATGAAAATGATACCGTAGCAACATACGAACTTGAGGATAGTATCGGAGATAACGACACTTTGTCAGCCATTGTTTCTGCTATGATTGATGCGGATTTATTGATTTTATTATCAGACATAAATGGACTTTATACCGATGATCCAAGAATGAATCCTGATGCGAAATTCATCTCCTTTGTTGAATCCATTAATCAGGATTTACTGAATATGGGGAAAGCAAGTACTGGTAGTTCGGTAGGTACAGGCGGAATGAATACAAAACTAATTGCTGCAAGAATCGCAACAAATTCTGGATGTGATATGATTATTGCAAATAGCAAGGATATTCGCAATATACATCGTATTGTTGATGGAAAAGAAATTGGAACATTATTTCAAGCACACAAGGATGATGATTTTTACTTGTCTGATTTCGTCAGAAATCTACATAAGTAAGCATCCTGGAATAGGAATCACATGAATATCGAAGAAATGACAAAAAAAATAAATGAACTTTATCATAAATCTCAAAATCAGGGATTGTCTGAGGAAGAAAAAAAAGAACAGGCTGATCTGCGCGCTGCATATATTCAAAATGTACGAGCGAATTTACGAGGACAGTTAAATCATATATCCATCGAGGAAGAAGATGGAAACATTGTAAACCTTGGAGAAACATATGGAAACAAAAGATAAGATTCGAAATGATATGATGATTCTGCGAAATCATTTAGGTGTTCAAGAAAAACATGCATTAAGTGAACAAATCATGCAGAATTTAATACAATACTTGGCCACAGAAGAAGTGAAACATATTCTTCTTTATGCAGATTTTAGAAACGAAGTAGAAACCAAGCTTTTGGCAACGTATTGTTTGGAACATGATATTTCAGTATATTATCCAAGGGTAATGGGTCAGGATATGGAGTTTTTATCTGTCAAATCTATGACGGGTTTAAGCCCTGACTTCATGGGAATCAGAGAACCTGCATATGACACCCATAATCTATTTCAATTACATACAAGTCAGGTAGAGCAGGTATTCATGGTAATGCCTGCTTTGGCTTTTGATACAAATGGAAATCGCATTGGTTATGGGAAAGGTTATTATGATCGCTATTTAACGCAATTTCCTATCATAAATAGAATTGGTATTTGTTATGACTTTCAAATTACGAATTTAATTCCATTTACCACGCAGGACATAAGAGCAACGATGGTCATTTCTGAGAAGAGAATCATTCGTAGCCATTAAGATTAATCAGGAGGAACTATTTTGATAAACAACACAGAATTTACGATACAAGATTTAGAAGCACCTGTTTCAGAAGCTGAAAGACAAGTGTATTTTATGGAGAAGGCAAAAAAATATGTAGCACGAGAATCCGAAAAATTAGGCAGACCTCTAACTTTTTGTGTAACAACCTTTGGGTGCGCGCGGGTTTCGGGTTACTAGATGGCTCAAAGCATCATAAAATGGGCGTTTCTT
>CANRGO010000018.1 GCA_947630125.1 uncultured Lachnospiraceae bacterium
CAACCTTTGGGTGCCAGATGAATGCCAGAGACAGCGAAAAATTAACAGGTGTTTTACGTGCAATTGGCTACGAAGAAAGTTTAAGTGAGCAAGCTGATTTTGTCATTTACAACACGTGTACAGTACGTGATAATGCGAATCAGAAAGTATATGGAAGACTTGGAGCACTAAGTACTATTAAGAAAAAGCGTCCAAATATGAAAATTGCTTTATGTGGTTGTATGATGCAGGAAGATGTAACCATCGAAAAAATTAAGAAAAGTTATCGATTTGTGGATTTGATATTTGGAACACATAATATCTTTAAATTTGCTGAATTATTAGTTGCTACATTTGAAAACAAGACGATGGTCATTGATATATGGAAGGATACCGATAAAATCATTGAAGATTTACCGGTAGACAGAAAATATTTTTTCAAAAGTGGGATTAATATTATTTTCGGATGCAATAATTTTTGCAGCTATTGTATAGTTCCTTATGTAAGAGGAAGAGAAAGAAGCAGAAATCCTAAGGACATCATTCGAGAAATTGAAGGGTTGGTAAAAGAAGGGGTTGTAGAAGTTATGTTATTGGGACAAAATGTGAACTCCTATGGAAAAAACCTGGAGCAACCCATGACATTTGCAGAATTATTACAAGAAATCGAAAAAATAGAAGGTTTAGAAAGAATTCGATTTATGACGTCTCATCCGAAAGACTTGTCAGATGATTTGATTCAGGTCATGAAAGAATCTAGGAAAGTTTGCAAACACTTACATTTACCGCTACAATCTGGATCAAACAAAATTTTAAAAGCTATGAATCGTAATTATACAAAAGAGCAATATTTAGATTTGGCTAAAAAAATAAGGACAGAAATTCCTGATATTTCCTTATCCACTGATATTATCGTAGGATTCCCCGGTGAAACCAAAGAGGATATTGATGAAACGATTGATGTGATTAAGGAAGTTCAATTTGAGAGTGCTTTTACCTTCATTTACTCAAAGCGAACAGGTACCCCAGCAGCAACCATGATTCCTGCTATGTCAGAAGAAGAAACTAAAACAGAATTTGAACGTTTGTTGAAAATTGTTCAGAATATCAGTCGTTCCAGGACCGGTACTCATGAAGGTGAAGTTCTTGATGTTCTGGTAGAAGAAGTAAATAGCCAGGAAGAAGGTATGCTAACTGGTAGACTTTCAAATAATGCATTGGTTCATTTTAAAGGAAATACGGATTTAATCGGTAAAATAATTCCAGTTAAATTAAATACTTGTCATGGATTTTATTATATCGGAGAAATGATATCGTAAGAGAGGTTTGTTATGGAACGTTTAACACCAAAATTTTTAACACTTATGAAAACATATGATAGAAAGCAATTTCAAAAAGATGTCATATCTGGTTTGTTAGTAGCTATTATAGCCTTACCATTATCTATAGCTCTTTCCATTGCAAGTGGAGTAACCCCCGAAAAAGGCTTGTATGCGGCTATCATTGGTGGTTTTATTATTTCCCTTCTTGGTGGAAGCAGAATACAGATATCTGGACCAACCGCTGCACTATCTACACTGGTTGCAACCATCGTTGCAACAAAGGGCTTTGAACATCTAATGGTTGCTATGATCATGGCAGGTGTATTATTAATATTCATGGGTCTTTTTCGCCTTGGTAATTTAATTAAATTTATTCCATTTACCATAACGACTGGATTTACAGCTGGAATTGCATGTATGATTTTCGTAGGTCAAATCAAGGATTTTTTAGGATTATCAATCCTTGCGGGGACTCCTTATATAAGTGTAAAAGATAAGTTAACGGCAGTAGTTGAATCCATTCATACCATTAAAATACCCTCCATTATTATTTCCATCATAAGTTTAGGTATTTTAATCTATTTTCCAAAACTCAACAAAAAAATACCAGCTTCTCTAGTTGCTGTTATTGTGGGAATTATTTCAGTTCATTTTTCCAACAAAGTATTTGTGAATCATAAAATATTCACCATTGGTGATTTATACACCATAACAAGTACGTTTCCAAAACCTGAAATTCCTGGATTTTCAGTAGAACTTATAAAAAATGCATTTCCAGATAGCATTACAATAGCACTTTTAATTGCCATTGTTTCCTTGCTTAGTTGTGTGGTTTCAGATAGTATGGCGAACAGCAAACATCGTTCTAATATGGAGTTAATCGCACAGGGTATTGGAAATATGGTTGTTGCTCTATTTGGTGGAATCCCAGCAACAGGTGCAATTGCAAGAACAGCCGCAAATGTAAAGAATGGAGGAAAAACTCCAGTTTCAGGAATGGTTCATTCTATTGCATTGCTATTTGTGTTGTTGATTTTAATGCCCTATGCCGCATTAATCCCAATGCCAACCATAGCTGCTATTTTAATGCTTGCTGCCTATAATATGAGTGAGTGGAGACAATTTGCTTATCTAATAAAAACTGCTTCAAAAAGTGATGTGTTTGTGTTAATTTCAACCTTTGTAATAGCAATCACTGTTAATTTGCTGGCTGCAATAGAAGTAGGTATTTTACTAACTTCTATTTTATTTATGAAGCGTATGAGTGATGTGACTGAAATCGAAGCATGGAAAGATCTTGAGGAAGAAAATGATCCGGATCGCATTGATTTAAAGAAGGTACCATCTCATACAAAAGTTTATGAAATTAGTGGACCTTTATTTTTTGCTGCTGCCGATAAAATTTTAGAAATCCCTTTAGATTCAAAAGATAAATGTTTAATTTTAAGAATGAGAAGTGTTAATGCAATGGATGCAACAGCCCTAAGAACACTTGATAGATTATTACAGGAATGTAAAAAAAGAAAAATTACGATGATATTATCCCATGTAAATATGCAACCTCTGACGATTATGAGACGTGCTGGCTTCGATGAAAGAGTAGGAAGCGCATATTTTTGTAATCATATTGATGAAGCGTTAGAGCTTGCAGAAAGTTTACAATAAATTTAAATTATGCTATATTTATAAACGGGTATGCTTACAAAGCAGTACCTGTTTATTTTTATAAACAATTACATTCAGACGAGGAGAACTAAATTGGAAGTACTAACACCAATGATGCAGCAATATATCGAAACAAAAAAACAACATAACGACTGTATTCTTTTTTATCGTTTGGGTGACTTTTATGAAATGTTTTTTGAAGATGCTATCACAGCATCCAGAGAATTAGAAATTACCCTAACAGGAAAAAGCTGTGGACTAGAGGAACGTGCACCCATGTGTGGCATCCCATACCACGCAGTGGATGGTTATTTAAATAAATTAGTTGCAAAAGGTTATAAAGTAGCCATTTGTGAACAGGTTGAAGATCCAAAAAGTTCAAAAGGTCTGGTGAAACGCGAAGTAGTTCGGATAGTAACTCCTGGAACAAACCTTAATATGCAGGCTCTGGAAGACGGAAAAAATAACTATTTAATGTGCATTGTATATTTACAAAACAAAATTGGAGTTTCTGTGTGTGATGTTACGACAGGAGATTACTATCTGACGGAGTTGGAAGACTGTAAAAAGTTATTGGATGAAATCAATAAATTTAAACCAACTGAGATCATCTGCAATGAAGCCTTTTTTGTAAGCGAAATTTCTATTGAAGATTTAAAAACCAGAATGCAAATTACCATTTATCCCTTGGAACCCTGGTATTTTGATGATGATAATTGCAAAAAAATATTATTGAAACATTTTCAAGTGCATTCTTTAGATGGACTTGGAATTTCTGATTTTCCTGCAGGTCTGATAGCAGCAGGTGGTTTGCTTCAGTACTTATATGAAACTCAAAAGATTTCACTAAGCCATTTTACAAAGCTGATTCCTTATGAAACCAGTTATTTCATGCTTTTAGATAGTTCAACAAGAAGAAACTTAGAGCTTAGTGAGACCATGAGAGAAAAACAAAAAAAAGGAAGTTTACTTTGGGTTCTGGATAAAACAAAGACAGCCATGGGACAACGTATGCTTCGTTCTTATCTGGAACAGCCTCTCATTCAGAAACAAGATATCGAACAGCGCCTTGATTTTATTGAACAATTAAATCAAAATGCTTATATTCGGGATGAAATTAGGGAATATCTGAATGCTATTTATGATTTGGAACGATTACTTGGTAAAATAAGCTACAAAAGTGTAAGTCCTAGAGATTTGCTTGCACTAAAAAGCTCACTTAAAATGTTACCAGCGATTAAAGTTCTATTGAAAGATTTATCCTGTAAACTTGCCATTGATTTAAATGAAACAATCGATGGATTGGAAGATTTGTTTGAGATAATTGAGCACTCTATTTTAGAAGACGCTCCACTTTCTATACGCGATGGAGGCTTTATAAAAGAGGGCTATAACGCAGACATAGATTACCTGCGAACAGCTAAAACAGAAGGTAAGAATTGGCTTGTAGAACTTGAAAACCTGGACCGTGAACGAAGTGGAATCAAGAATTTAAAAATTAAGTACAACAAGGTATTCGGTTACTATTTTGAAGTAACAAACTCAAACTTAGAACAAGTACCAGAAGATTTCGTCCGGAAACAAACTCTGGCTAACTGTGAGCGTTATACAACCCCAAGATTAAAAGAACTTGAAGATTCTATTTTAAATGCTGAGGATAAGTTAAATACGCTTGAATATGAAGCATTTTGTACGATTAGAGATGCTATAGGTGCAGAACTTGGAAGAATTCAGGAAACTGCAAAAGCAATCGCAAAAGTTGATGTGTTTTGTTCTCTTTCATTAGTTGCTGAAAGAAATCAGTTTGTACGCCCTTTACTTAATGAGAAGGGAATTTTAGATATCAAAGATGGTAGACATCCTGTTGTTGAAAAAATGATTGTAAATGATCTTTTCATTCCTAATAATACGTATCTTGACAATCAAAATCATCTTGTTTCTATTATTACAGGACCCAATATGGCTGGTAAATCAACTTATATGAGACAGGTTGCCCTCGTTGTATTAATGGCTCAAATTGGTAGTTTTGTTCCGGCAAAAAGTGCAAATATAGGACTCGTGGACCGTATTTTCACTAGAGTGGGTGCATCCGATGATCTTGCCAGCGGACAAAGTACCTTTATGGTTGAAATGAATGAAGTGGCAAATATATTACGAAATGCAACGTCAAAAAGTCTATTAATCTTAGATGAAATTGGGCGAGGGACATCAACCTTTGATGGTTTAAGTATCGCATGGGCAGTCATTGAACATATCAGCAATCGGAAACTATTAGGAGCAAAAACGCTTTTTGCTACTCATTATCATGAATTAACAGAACTTGAAGGTAAAATCACGAATGTAAATAATTATTGCATTGCTGTAAAAGAAAAAGGCGATAGCATTGTTTTTTTAAGAAAAATTATTAAAGGTGGAGCTGATAAAAGTTATGGTATTCAGGTAGCAAAGCTTGCAGGTGTACCTGACGCAATCATAGATCGGGCAAAAGAAATCGTAAAAGAGTTAAGTGATCATGATATTACAAGTAAAATACAAAGCATTGTCGTTGATAAAAACGATCGAAGAAAACAAACAAAATATGATACCTTACAATTAGAACAGATTTCACTTTTTGATACAGTAAAAGACGAAGATGTTCTAGATGAACTAAAATCCATCGATATTTCAGTTCTAACACCTATAGAAGCAATTAATGTTTTAAACGTGTTACAAAACAAGTTGAAAAATCGCTGGTAGAGGAGTTTTTTATGGCAGAAATTAAAATTCTTGATCCTAATACCATTGATAAAATTGCTGCTGGTGAAGTTGTAGAACGTCCACAAAGTATTATCAAGGAATTACTTGAAAACTCCATCGATGCAGGCGCTACCAATATTACAGTAGAAATAAAAGAAGGTGGTATTTCCTTTTTGCGTGTTACGGATAATGGGAATGGAATTGAAAAAGAACAGGTTTCAAAAGCTTTTTTAAGACATGCAACAAGTAAAATAACTTGTGTTGAGGACTTGCATACCATCTCCAGTCTTGGTTTTCGTGGTGAAGCACTCTCCAGTATCAGTGCCGTAAGTAAGGTTGAGATGATAACAAAAACATCTGCGGATCTAACTGGAATAAGAATTGCAATTGAAGGTGGAATTCAAAAAGAAATAGAAGAAGTTGGAGCTCCCCAAGGTACAACCATTGTGGTAAGAAATATTTTCTATAATACTCCAGCAAGAGCGAAATTCTTAAAATCACCGCAAACTGAAGCTGGGTATATCACGGATTTACTAGAGCATCTGGCTTTATCAAGGCCTGATATTTCATTTAAATATCTTGTAAATCAACAATTGAAATTTCATACATCCGGAAATGGAAATGTTAAAGAAATTATATATCGAATATTTGGAAGAGAAACAGCAGATAGCCTGATTGAAATCAATCAATCCTTTGAAGATATGTCTATTTCAGGTTTTATCGGAAATCCTTTAATGAGTAGAGCCAGTCGAAATGGGGAAAATTATTTCGTAAATATGCGTTATGTAAAAAGTGACTTAATTGCAAAAGCCATAGAGACTGGATATCATGGATTTTTAATGCAACATAAGTTTCCTTTTTGTGTCCTGTACTTTCAAATGAATCCGCAAAAAATTGATGTGAATGTACATCCAACAAAAATGGAAGTTCGTTTTTCAAATCAAGAAGAATTTATGGAGTTGGTGGGACAAGCCATCTATTTTGGTCTTCATACGAAAGAACTTATTCCTTCCGTATCCATGGTAGAACCACAAGATGTTGTGATTGAAAAAAAGGTAGAAAAAATCTATATTCCAGAGCCTTTTGAGGAAATCAGAATCGAACATCAAAAACTAAAAGAAGACGACATATACGTCACAAACCTAGAAAATAAGCCGTTTTTGAAGGAAGTCCTGCAAAATGATCAAAAAGGACGCCTGATTGGAAACCAGTCCCTGATAAACACTTCTAATTTTGGCAAAAATCATGCAGCAATAATGAAAGCAAACGAATATATTTATGTAGAATCTGCTAGCCAAATGCATCTTTTTGAAGAAGAATTTATAGAACAGCAAGTAAACTTAAACTACAAGATATTGGGTCAGCTTTTTGATACGTATTGGTTATTGGCATTTGATGATAAGCTTTTTATTGTAGATCAGCATGCTGCTCATGAAAAGGTAAAATATGAACATTTACTAGAGCATTTTAAAAGAAAAGATATTCAGACACAAACACTTTTCCCACCTGTGGTGGTTTCCTTACACGGTAGAGAGGAAAGTATGCTGTTAGAATACCTGGATTACTTTAGAAAGATGGGATTCGAAATCGAGGAATTTGGTGGAAATGAATATGCGATTCGTCAAATACCTATGGATTTATATGGTTCCAATCCGAAAGATCTGTTTTATGATATTTTAAATGAAGTAGCAAATACTACGTTAAACATTGCGCCTGAACTTATTTATGAAAAACTTGCATCTATGTCATGTAAGGCCGCAGTAAAAGGAAACACAGCGCTTTCAAAAGAAGAATTTAAGGTTTTGATGGATCAGTTACTGGTTTTAGAAAATCCTTATCATTGTCCACATGGAAGACCAACAATTATTTCCATGACGAAATATGAAATCGAAAAGAAATTTAAGAGGATCGTTTAAAAAATGAAAAAATTACCCTTCATCATTATTGCTGGTCCCACCGCAGTGGGTAAAAGTAAGTTTGCTATAGCATTAGCCAACGAAATAAACGGTGAAATTATATCCGCAGATTCCATGCAGGTGTATCATCATATGAACATTGGTTCTGCAAAAATATTACCTTCTGAGATGGGTAACATTCCTCATCATTTAATTAATGTGCTTGATCCAAAAGAGAAATTTGATGTGGTTCGATTTCAGTCCATGGCAAAAGATGCCTTACATCAGATTTATCAAAGAGATCGAATACCTATCATTGCTGGAGGAACAGGCTTTTATATTCAAGCACTATTGTATGATATTGATTTTACTGAAAATAAAGAAGACAAAAGCTACCGTGAGTATTTAACTTCCCTTTTGGATGAACATAAGGAAGATACTTTATATGATTTGTTAAAACAGGTAGATCCTGAGAGTTGTGAAACCATTCATAAGAATAATTGGAAGAGAGTGATTCGGGCTCTGGAATTTTATCACTTAACCGGCAAAAAAATATCTTCCCATAATGAGGTCGAGCGTCAAAAAGAATCCCCTTATAATGCAATTTATTTTGTTCTTACCGATGATCGCAGTAATATCTATGAAAATATAGATGTACGTGTTGATAACATGATACAGGATGGTTTGGTTGATGAAGTGAAAGGCCTTTTAAAATTAGGCTGTAATCGCTCTGATATTTCGATGCAAGGTTTGGGTTATAAAGAAATTATTGCATATCTAGAACATGAAATATCGCTAGAAGAAGCTATCTATCAAATCAAAAGAGATACCAGACATTTTGCAAAGCGTCAACTAACCTGGTTCCGCAGAGAAAAAAATGTTGTTTGGATAGATAAACAAGCATTTTCATATGATGAAAAACAAATTTTAGAGTATATGAAAGATAAGATAAGGCAGGCAAATATATGTTAGAAAAAACAAGTAATTTAGCGTTTACATCAATTTATACAGAACTAGGAATATCAAATGAAGTGCTCGAGTATTCCAATCAGATATTAACAAATTTAAAAGATCGTTTTGAACAGATTGATCGTATATCTGAATTAAATCAATTAAAAGTTTTGTCTGCATTTCAAAAAAATAAAGTTAGCGAAGCCTGTTTACAGGGAACTACTGGGTACGGTTATAATGATTTTGGAAGAGAAACACTAGAACGAGTATATGCAGATGTTTTTCATACTGAGGACGCCTTAGTAAGACCGCAAATCACCTGCGGAACCCATGCATTAGCACTTGCACTCATGAGTAATCTTCGACCAGGTGACGAACTTTTAAGTCCAGTAGGAAAGCCTTATGATACCTTAGAAGAAGTGATAGGTATACGCGAATCGAAAGGATCCTTAAAAGAATATGGTATCAGTTATCAACAGGTTGATTTATTGCCAGATGGAACCTTTGACTATGATGGTATCCGAAAAGCAATTCATGATAAAACAAAAATGGTTACCATTCAACGTTCTAAAGGATACCAAACCAGACCATCTTTTTCTGTGGCACAAATTGGTCAATTAATCAAATTCATAAAAGATATACGAAAAGATTTGATTATTATGGTAGATAATTGTTATGGAGAATTTGTAGAAGAAATTGAACCAAGTGATGTGGGTGCTGATATCATGGTTGGTTCCCTTATTAAGAATCCTGGAGGTGGACTAGCTCCAATTGGCGGTTATCTGGTAGGAAAACGTGAATATATTGAACATGCTGCTTATCGCTTGACAGCGCCTGGCCTTGGAAGAGAAGTAGGAGCATCTCTTGGTGTACTGAGTCTTTTTTATCAAGGTTTTTTTCTGGCACCAACGGTAACTGCAAGTGCCGTAAAAGGAGCTATTTTTGCGGCAAATCTATATAAGCCTCTTGGCTTTTCAGTTTTGCCTGATGAAAAGGAAAGCAGACATGATATTATTCAGGCAATCACATTTCATAAACGAGATGCACTGTTAGCTTTTTGTCAAGGCATTCAGGCCGCTTCACCCATTGATAGTTATGTGAATCCAGAACCATGGGATATGCCAGGCTATGATAGTGAAGTAGTAATGGCTGCTGGAACCTTTATAAGTGGAGCCAGCATAGAACTCAGTGCAGACGGTCCCTTAAGAGAGCCTTATACCGCTTATTTTCAAGGTGGGTTAACATGGCCACATGTAAAATTTGGAATGATGAAAACATTACAAAATTTAATTGATAAAAACATTATTTCAAAAGATATTTTAATCTTTTAAAAGGTATACAATCGTTCTTTGAAATGTTAAAATATACGACAGGTATCTTTATAGCACTTCCTTTTTTGTGTCTGGAGAAAAGCATATTGGAGGAAGATATGTATTCAAAGAAACAACAATCAAGTGAATTACCTTATGAAAAATTTGTTACGAAAGGTGCCCAGTCCCTGAGTGACAAAGAACTACTGGCAATTATTATTCGTACTGGAACTGCAACAAAAAGTCCCCTGGATATTGCAGATGAAATATTATGTCTTCAGGGAAGTGATAAAGATTTACTTGATATCTGCAGAGTTTCCTTAGAGGAACTTATGAGTATATCAGGAATTGGTCAAGTAAAAGCAGTCAAAATAAAATGCATTGCAGAGTTGTCCAAACGAATAGCCATGACAAGTAGAAAAGAAAAGTTATGTTTTACAAATCCACAATCCATTGCAGATTATTATATGGAACAATTTCGTCACCTGGAATTTGAAACCGTTCTTTTAATCTGTTTGGATAATAAGTCAAGATTGATTGAGGATTATACCATAAGTCAGGGTACCATTAATGCATCCCTGCTTTCTCCAAGAGAGATTTTTTTAAAAGCACTAAGAGCACGTGCAGTTTTTATCATTATGATACACAATCATCCCAGTGGGGACCCGAGCCCCAGTAAACAGGATCTACTGATTACCAAAAAAATTCAGGAAGTCTCAAAAATGATTGAAATTCCTTTGATAGACCACATTATTATTGGCGATAGTCGCTATGTGAGTTTCAAGGAGTCCGGATATATATAAGTAGCCAAAATGAAAGGAGCGTTTTCATGAACGTATTTGGTATTGATTTAGGAACAAGTAATATAAAAATTTATAATAAGGCAGATGATAGCATTTTATTGGAAAAAAATATGATTGCTATTCAAAATAAGAGGAATCTTTTTGCTTATGGTGATTCTGCTTATGAAATGTATGAAAAAGCTCCAAGTAACATCCACATTTCTTATCCATTAAGCAATGGTGTAATCGCTGATATCAAGAATATGGAAACTTTAATCCGTTACTTTATACATGGATTAAGCAAAGGGGTCTTGAAGCCAGCAGAATTTTTAATTGCTGTGCCTACAGATGTAACAGAAGTTGAAAAAAGAGCTTTCTACGACTTGATTAAAGATGCGAATGTGAAAGCAAAAAAAATTATGGTTGTTGAAAAAGCAGTAGCGGATGGCCTTGGAATGGATATTGATGTGAAAAATTCTCAAGGAGTTTTAATTGTTAATGTTGGTTATGATACCACGGAAGTGTCCATTTTATCCTTGGGTGGAATTGTTTTAAGCAAATTAATTAAGGTTGGTGGTTTAAAATTTGACGATGCTATCAGACAAGCAGTTAGAAAAGAATTTAGCCTTTTAATTGGGGGTAAAACTGCAGAACTTGTTAAAATCCGTTTAAAAGAATTAGATCAAAGTAATTTGCCTGCCGTTGTTTATGGTCGCGATATTGTAACGGGACTTCCTGTGGAACGTGAAATCCCAACTTCTTTAGTGGATCAATGTCTACACGAGCACTTTAACACCATCATTGATACAGTAAAGGTGATTTTGGAAAGAACACCACCAGAATTGGCTGCTGATATTTATCGCCATGGTTTATATTTAACAGGCGGAGCATCTCAGGTAAATCATTTAAGTGAGTTGATCGGAAAAGGAACTGGATTAAAAGTAAATGTAGCAGCAAATCCTAGTGCCAGTGTTGCTCTTGGTATTTCAAAAATAATTAAAGACGAGAAGTTTAAGTCTATCGCTTATACCATAGAAGGAATGAGTAAATGAGTCCAATTATAAAGAGAAAAGGCGAAAAATTTACAATACCAAGTAAATATCTGCTTTTAATTTTGACAATTCTTTGTTGTATCTTAATGGTTATTACCTTTACAACAAATCTATTTCGTGGTCCATTAAATGCCTTGGCTGGATATATTGTTGTTCCTTTTCAAGAAGGAATTACAAATGTTGCTGGTTGGATGGGGGATCGCACCGATGAACTGGAGCAGTTAAGAGAAGTTTTAAAGATAAACCAAGAACTTCAAGATAAAGTAGATGCCTTAACTATAGAAAATACGAAGCTTCAGCAAGAAAAATATGAACTTAATTATTTACGTGAATTATTTGAACTCTATGATAATTATGAACAATATGAGAAAACCGGTGCAAGAGTTATTGCAAGAGAATCCGGAAACTGGTATCACAGTTTTACCATAAACAAAGGTTATGATGATGGTCTGCGTTTAGATAATAATGTTCTAGCCGGTGGTGGTTTAGTTGGTCGTATAACAAACATAGGACCTAATTGGGCTACTGTAACCTCAATTATTGACGACGATGCAAATGTAAGTGGAATGATTTTGGCCACCTCAGACAACTTAATTGTTTCTGGAGATTTGCAACTTATGTCAACCGGTAATATTCGTTTTCAACAATTAGTAGACAGCAGTAATAAAGTAGTAGCCGGAGATAAAGTGGTAACATCCATGATAAGTGATAAATATCTTCCCGGTATATTGATTGGATACATTTCCAGTATTGAAAAGGATTCCAACAATCTAACAAAGTCAGGATATCTGACTCCATTAGTAGATTTTGAACATGTAGAGGAAGTTCTTGTAATATTGGAAAACAAAGAAATTGGTGGTGAATAAATACACAGATGAAACGAAACATGATTTTTACTTTATTGGCATTCTTATGTTTTTTATTACAGTCTACACTACTTAAAAAAATATCATTTGGTGGAATTACTCCAAACTTAATGGTTATTTTAATTTCCAGTGTTGGATTTATGAAAGGAAGAAAAGCAGGATTAACCATTGGTTTTTTTTGTGGAATTTTACAGGATATTTTCTTTGGAGATGTGATTGGATTTTATAGTTTGCTATATCTTTATATTGGATTTGGAAATGGTATTTTTCGAAAATATTTTTATCCAGAAGATATTCGTATGCCAATTGCCCTCATAGCAATCAGTGACTTTACGTATTCCCTGCTTTGTTATATTTTACAGTTTTTACTGAATGCCAAATTTAATTTTGGTTTTTATTTAAAAGATATCATTCTTCCTCAAATGGTTTATACCATTATTGTAACCATTGCAGTTTATCCTTTGATTTTAATGTTACACAAAAAATTAGAGACACAGGAAAAAAGGAGCGAAAAGAAATTTGTCTAACTTTGATTATAAGAAAAATAATACGGAAGACCATCATGCAATGACGAATATTCGCAGTTTGATTCTAATGATTGTTTTTATTTTTTTGTTTTCCATTTTAATATATCGTATCTTTTATTTACAAATTGTAAATGGTGAAACATACAGAACAAATTTCACCTTGAAGATAAGTAAAGAAAGTTCTATCCCAAGCAGTCGTGGTAAAATCTTTGATTGTAATGGTGATTTGTTAGCATATAATAATCTTGCATATTCTGTTACCATTCAGGATATTTTTGATTCTGGTAGTCAGAAAAACATGCAGATGAATCAAACAATTGTAGAATTGATTCGCATTATCGAAGAAAATGGAGATGCGATTATTCGCAATTTTCATATTGTGATTGATGAAGATTTTAATTATAGTTATACCTTATCGGATTCGAAGTTACTTCGTTTTCTTGCTGACATTTATGGTGAACGTTATACCTCAGATTTAACCTATGCTCAAAAGACTGCGACTCCCGATGAAGTAATAGAATACTTATGTCAGACAGGCCGTTTTGGAATTGGAGAATATGAAGAACAAGAGGGAAAAAAAGTCTTTATACCTGGAAAAGGTTATAGTAAAGATGAAATACTTAAAATTATAACCATTCGTTTTGCTATGAGCACAAACAATTATCAAAAATACATTCCAACAATTGTAGCGAATGAGGTAAGTGAGAAAACAGTAGCTCAAATAATGGAAAACAGTAGTTTGCTGACTGGTGTGAAAATAGCTGAAGATACTGTTCGAAGATATGTAGATAGCGTGTATTTTTCCCATATCATTGGCTATACTGGAAAAATCAGTCAAGATGAATACGATTTATTAAGTGCCGATAATAAGAATTATACTTTGACCGATGTCATTGGTAAAGCAGGCATTGAAAATGTTATGGAAGACAAATTACAAGGAATAAAAGGTAGTGAAACTATTTTTGTTAATAACATGGGTATGATCATTGATTCAACAAATCGAATCGAACCCATTGCTGGTAATGATGTATATTTGACGATTGATAAAGATTTGCAAATCGCAATATACAATTTAATCGAGCAGAATCTTGCCGGAATCCTTGTTTCAAAAATTCAAAATATAAAAACCTATGTTGCAAGAGAAAATTCAAGTGCCAGCGATATCAAAATTCCAATCTATGATGTTTATTATGCCCTCATTAATAATAATATTATTGATATTAATCAATTTCATTCAGAAAACGCTGATATTACTGAGCAAAAAGTTTATTCATCATTTTTAGAAAAACAGGAACAGGTTTTTGAAACATTACAAGCGGAACTATTAACTGAAGGAACTCCTTATAAAGATTTGGATGAGGAATATCAAATTTATCAAAGCTATATTGTATCGATGTTAATGAGCAGTAATAAAAATGTTCTTCCTGAGATCAATATTGATACAAAAGATGCAACCTATATTGCATGGAGAACAGATGAAACAATCAGTTTACAAGAATTTTTAACTTACTGCATTTCTAAGAATTGGATAGATGTAAATAAATTGGAAATTGATAGTAAATATGCTGACAGCGAGGAAATTTATCAAGTATTGGTAAAATATATTTTTAATAATTTGACCAATAACACTGTGTTTGCAAAAAAAATGTATAAATATATGATCTTAGATGATAAGTTGACAGGTTTACAAATATGCCAACTATTAAGTGAGCAAAATGTAATTGATCCAACCTTAGATGAACTAGAACAATTGGAACAGGGTAGTTTAAAACCTTACCAATATATGATACAGCTAATTTCAAATCTGGACATTACACCTGCACAACTAGCGCTTGACCCTTGTAGTGCTTCATTTGTTATGACAGATAGTGAAACCGGAGATGTAAAAGCTTTGGTTACCTATCCTAGCTATGATAATAATAAGCTGGCAAATACAGTCGATGCAACCTATTATGCTCAAATATCAAATGATTTATCAAATCCATTATGGGATTATGCAACACAACAGAGAACGGCCCCTGGTTCTACGTTTAAAATGGTTTCAGCAGTAGCAGCATTGGAAGAAAGTGCTATTACAAATACAGAAAAAATTGTTTGCTTAGGTTCCTTTGAGAGAGTGACAACACCTTATCGATGCTGGATTCATCCTGGTCGACATGGGGCTCTTGATATAGTAGGTGCATTGGAAAATTCCTGTAACTATTTTTTCTATGAAGTTGGTTACAGAATCAGTACAAAAAACGGTACATTTGATAATAAAGAAGGTTTGGATGTGTTAGCCTATTATGCAGATTTATTTGGGTTATCAGAAACAAGTGGTATTGAAATTACGGAATCTGAACCACATGTGTCGGATGATTATGTAATTCCTTCCTATATTGGTCAGGGTAACCACAACTATACAACGGTTGGTCTCGCAAGATATGTTACAACGGTAGCAAATGAAGGTACCTGTTATAACCTAACACTTTTGGAGAAAGTAACCGATTCTTCTGGAATTCTTGTTGAAGATTATCACGCAGAAGTCCGAAATACGGTTGATCTACCAGAACAAACCTGGGAGGATTTACACCTTGGTATGAAAAAAGTAGTTGATAAAAAAGCATACTACCAAAATATTGGTGTAACCGTTGCTGGTAAAACGGGAACTGCTCAGGAAAACACCTCAAGAGCCAGCCATGCACTATTTGTTGGATTTGCTCCATATGAAGCTCCAGAAATAGCATTCGCATGTAGAATTGCTTTTGGGTATACATCAGATTATGCAGCTCAGATTAGCAAAGATGTGATTAGTTACTATTATGGTCTTGAAGAAGCAGAAGAATTACTGGACGGAAGTGCACAGGAAGTAATTAATAACGTACAAAGTCTTGACTAAATATGAAGTAGGAGTATTCAGTGAAAAATTTAATTATTATTAAAAGCTTTCAAAATGGAATTTCACTTTATCTGGATCCAGAAGCAAATTTTGATGAAATTTTAACAGAATTAAAGGATAAATTTCAACAATCCGAAAAATTTTTCCGTGACTCAAGGGTCGCCATTACTATCGAAGGAAGATCTTTAAGTTTACAGGAAGAAAAAATCATAACGGATACCATTATGGCTAATAGTAGCATGGTAATTCTTTGCATTGTTGATAAATCAGAGTCTAAGAATGAAGTGTATGCAAATGCACTTCGTAGACTTGGGTTAGAAGAAAACTTTTCAAAATGTAGTCTTTACGAAAAGAATTTGAAAAACGGAGAAAATCTTGATGCAGTGAAAGATCTAGTTATTTTTGGAAATGTAGAGGAAACTGCAATTGTAAAAGCAGGTGGAAGCGTTTATGTTCTTGGTTCTGTTAAGGGGAGTATAAAGGCTGGTGAAAATCATCAAAATAATAGCAAGATTTTCATTTTGGATAATCAGTCTGAACTACTTCAACTTTCTGGTATTCGTTTTAAAAAAACAAAGGCAAAAACTTTGTTTTCTAAAAAAATAAATTCTCCCCAGATTTTTACAATAGAAGATAACCGTGTGATTCAAAGTCCTTTTAAACTAGATGGAATTGGTGATCGATGAAAAAAAAATATAAAATACGTGACTATAATTTTAAATTAATACTGCTGTTAATTTCTTTATCTATCATTGGAATTCTTGCAGTTAGTAGTGCAAATCCAGAATCCAGAGAAAAACAAATACTTGGGGTATGTTTTGGTCTATTTTTGATGTTTGTTTTGTCTTTTTTTGACTATAGTTTCTTCCTTCATTTTTATTGGGTTTTATATATCATTAATATTTTACTCTTATTAAGCGTTGAATTTATAGGTGTTAATGTAAATGGTGCGACCAGGTGGGTTACTATTGCTGGAATTCAGTTTCAGCCTTCAGAAACAAGTAAAATCTTATTGATTTTATTTTATGCACAGTTTATTATGAAGTATAGGGAAAAATTAAATACGGTTCGTATGATAGGTACTTTATTATTGTTAATGTTACCAACCTTAATATTAATTTATAGACAACCAAATTTATCCACAACTATTGTACTTGCAGTGATATTTTGTAGTATTGTATTTGCAGGTGGATTAAGTAGAAAAGTAGTAATTAGTATACTTTCCTTTGCAGTTCCAACTATATTAATAGTATTTTATTTGGTTATTCAACCAAATCAGCAACTTATAAAACCATATCAGCAAGTTCGAATCCTTGCTTGGTTGCATCCAGAGGATTACAGCACTACGGAAGCTTATCAACAATTGAATTCTATTATTGCAATTGGTTCTGGCGGTCTTTGGGGTAAAGGACTAAATAATAACATTATTAGTTCAGTAAAAAATGGTAATTTTATATCCGAACCTGAAACAGATTTTATCTTTGCTGTTATTGGTGAGGAACTTGGTTTTATGGGTAGTACATTAGTAATTATACTATCTTGTCTGATTACGATTGAATGCATCCTTGCAGCGAAAAAAGCAAAAGATTTGGCAGGTACAATTATTTGCTCAGGAGTTGCTACAATTATAGGTTTTCAAAGTTTTATGAATATTGCTGTTGCTGTTGGTGTAATGCCAAATACAGGAATAACATTACCATTTGTAAGTGCAGGTTTAACAAGCCTTGTAAGCCTATACATTGGAATGGGATTTGTATTAAATGTAAGATTGCAAGCTGTGAAAACAAAGCTTAAGAATACATATTGAAAAACCTGAACACAGGTAGGAGGAATTATATGAATATCGCACTTATTGCCCATGATGCAAAGAAGAAATTAATGCAGAATTTTTGTATTGCATACAGAGGAATTTTAAGTAAAAATGAATTGTATGCAACAGGGACAACCGGACGACTTATTGAAGAGGTTACAAATCTTAATATACACAAGTATTTAGCTGGTCATTTAGGTGGAGAGCAGCAAATTGGTGCTCAGATTGAACATAATCAGATTGACCTTGTAATATTTCTACGAGATCCTTTAAATCCAAAATCACACGAACCTGATGTTAATAATGTTGTGAAACTTTGCGATATGCACAATATTCCTTTAGCAACGAATTTAGCTAGTGCTGAATTATTAATTAAATCCTTAGATAGAGGAGATCTTGAGTGGCGTGAAATGTACAAATAAAAGTATTCAGTTATTTATTTTCCTGATTTTTTCAGTAATAGTTCTGAGTGGTTGTGGAGATAAAAAAATTGAATCACCTTACCAAATACATAATCCTGCCAGTCAGTTTTCAGTATTAGATCAAAAAGAAGAATATATCGCATCTAGTTTTGCATCCGATTTATGTGTTACAGAAGACAATATTGAGAGCGTGATAAATGTAGATATGGAACAAGCAACTGTAGCTGCTTTGTTTGATTTAAATAACAAAAATACCATCTACGCTAAAAATGTTCACCAACGCATGAATCCTGCCAGTCTCACGAAAATTGTCACAGCGCTTGTGGCATTAAAGTATGGAAATATGGAAGATATCGTTACTGTACAAAATGATATTTTTTTTCAAGAAGACAGCGTGCAGGTTAGTGGAATCAAGAAAGGTGATGTTTTTACCCTAGATCAGTTGATGCACTTATTATTAATATCATCTTCGAATGATGCAGCAATCGTAATTGCTGAACACATTTCTGGTAGTGTAGAAGCTTTTTCAGAACTAATGAATGAAGAAGTTCAACATTTAGGAGCAACAAATTCTCAATTTTTAAATCCACATGGACTCACACAGGATGGACATTATACAACCGCATATGACTTATATTTAATATTTCAAGAAGTAATACAATACCAATTGTTTAATGAAATCATTCATACTGACAGTTATACCACAATTTATTCAAATGGTCGTGGAGAACAGAAAGAAATAACTGCCAATACAACGAACCTTTACTTTAAGGGTACCTATGAAGCACCAGAACATATCACTGTTATGGGCGGAAAAACTGGAACAACCAATGCTGCTGGAAATTGCTTGATTTTACACACAAAAGATACCCAAGGACACTCCTATATCTCCATAATTTTACAATCTATAGAACGTGGCAAAATGTACCTTCAAATGTCAGACTTATTAGATGAAATATAGAATTTGTAGTTGTTTTTTAACATCATATAAACTATAATGAATTTAAACAAAACGTGTTCCGTATAAGCGTGTACAAATTACTTTAGGAGGGTTTGCCAATGATACAATTAATCGTAGGAGACAAAGGTAAAGGTAAAACAAAGGAGCTGTTGGACAAGGTAAATGCTGAAATCAAAGAGGTACGGGGTAGCGTTGTATATCTTGATAAAAGTACGAAACACATGTATGAGTTAAATAATAGAATAAGATTAATTGATGTATCAGAATTTGAGTTTCAGTCACCCGAAGAATTTATAGGTTTTATTTGCGGAATAATGTCCCAAGATCATGATCTTGAAAAGATGTATTTTGATAGTTTTTTAAAAATTGCATGCATCGATCAAAATTATATTGAGCCGGTTATTCGTAAATTAGAAAACTTAAGTGATAAATTTAATGTTGATTTTGTTTTAAGTGTTTCGATGAACAAAGAAGTACTACCAGATAATGCAAAATCAAAAGTTATTTTAGCTCTCTAGTATACAAAGAAACCTCGGATACTTGTCCGAGGTTTCTTTTTCGGAATAAATTTTTAAAATTACGGAGGATAAACTTTGGCACAGGAAACCAAACAAAAAATTAAAAAATATCGAAAACCACTGAATATCAATCTAGGGATTGTTATTTTCAGTGTAATTTTTGTATATATTATTATCTGTATTGTGATGTTTTTTAATGAAAAACACATTGTTGGGTATGAAGTTCAACTGGGGTCACTATCCATTAGTAAGGTTTATCAGGGAATTGCAATTCGTGATGAAAAAGTATTTTATGCAAGTCGAAACGGATATTTAAATTACTACGCTAATGAAGGTGAAAAAATCGCATTTCAAGAACTTGTATATACCATTGATGAAACTGGTCGTTTAAATGAATTAACAGGTCTTAATGACACGGGAAGTATAGCTTTAACAACAGGAGATTTGAAAGAACTAAAAACAGAAATAGTTCAATATAAAAATTCTTTCTATGCATCCTCTTTTGATGATATTTATGAATTTAAAGATACACTAAACCAGACTTTAGTTCGTTTTGTAAACCAAAGTATACTTGCTAATTTGAATACATTAACTACTCAGGATGAAGGTCTTATTCAATATGGCAATAGTGAAGCTGCGGGAGTTGTATTATATAATTTAGACGGTTTAGAAACTTTAACGGATGATCAAATCACTGCAGAGCTCATTAAAAAAGAAGGCTATGAAAAAAAACAGTTTCAAAGTTCTGATTTGGTTTCTGAAGGGGATGCGGTATATAAAATAGTTGATTCTGAGGATTGGTCTATTATAATTCAAACAGATGCTCAAAGAGCACAGGAATTACTGGAAGAAGAATATGTGAAAGTAAAGTTTTTGGAATCCCAGGATATAAGTTGGGGGAAAGTGGATGTGATAACCAATGCAGAAAATACTTTTGTAAAATTATCCTTTACGAATTCAATGATTAAATATGCAAAAGACCGATTTATTGACATTGAGTTAATTACCAACGACCAGATTGGTTTAAAAATTCCAAACACTTCAATTGTTGAAAAAGAGTTTTTCTTAATTCCTTCAGAATACATTATTTCTTCTGGAGCAGGAAATTCTTATTCTGTTATGAGAGTTGTTTATGATGAAAGTGGTAAAGAAAGCATAGAATTAACAACTGTGAGCATATATAACCAAGCAGATGGTGAATACTATACGGATGACATCGTTTTGCAAATTGGAGACCAGTTAAAGAAAGTAGATTCTATGGAAACTTATACCATAAGCAAGCGAGGTACTCTAATTGGTGTTTATAATATGAACAAAGGATATGCTGACTTTAAACAAATTCAGATTTTATATCAGAATGAAGAGTATTCCATTGTTAAATCCAACACAAATTATGGTTTGAGCGTTTACGATCATATTGTTTTAGAATCAAAAAGTGTTGACGAGAATGATTTTATCTATGAATAACTATCACTAGAAAGGCATGTATAATATGGATACACAACTAATTGAACAATATCAGGAATGTTTGCAGAATATACGAAACAGTTGCATAAAAAGAAATCGTTCCTTTGAAGATGTGAAACTAATCGCAGTTAGTAAAACAAAACCAGTAGAAGATATTTTAACATTATATAATGCTGGATGTAGAGATTTTGGAGAAAATAAAGTACAGGAACTGGTTGATAAATATCAACAACTACCAAAAGATATACACTGGCATATGATTGGACATTTGCAAAGAAATAAAGTGAAATATATTATTGATAAAGTATGTCTCATTCATAGTGTAGATAGTTTAGAACTTGCAGAGGAAATAAATAAACAGGCAGCAAAACATAATTTGGTTATGAATATATTAATCGAAGTAAATGTTGCTAATGAAGAGAGCAAGTTTGGGTTACATCCAAATCAGGTAGAAGATTTTATTTATCAGGTTGCAAATTTTCAATTTATTAAAGTAGTTGGATTGATGACAGTAGCACCATATGTTGATATTTCAGAGGAAAATAGACAATATTTTGTAAGGTTATGCCAATTACTTGTTGACATAAACAGTAAAAACATTGATAATATCACTATAGACAGTCTGTCAATGGGTATGACAAATGATTATGAAATAGCCATCGAAGAAGGTGCCACAATGGTTCGTATTGGAAGTGGAATATTCGGTGACAGGATATATCATCAAATTAGTTAAGGAGAGTTTAGAATGGGAGTAATGGATAAATTTTTAAATTATATGAAACTAAATCCAGATGAGGAAAATGATGATTATGCATATGATGATGATTATGAAGATGAAGTAGAAGAAAAGCCAAGACGATCTATTTCGAAAGAATCTGATGATTTGGATAACCGCAAAGAGGTTAAAACAACTCCAAAAGTAACTCCTATTCGTCCTGCAAGAAAAACTGGTGGGAGTGGAATGGAAGTATGTGTTATTAAACCAACCAGTGTAGAAGATGCTAGGGAAATAACAGATACGTTACTTGCAAATCGCACCGTAGTTCTTAATTTGGAAGGATTAGATGTTGATATTGCGCAACGTATTATTGATTTTACTTCAGGATCTTGTTTTGCTATCAGCGGAAACTTACAAAAGATATCTCATTATATTTTTATTATTACTCCGGCAAGTGTAGATATTTCTGGGGATTTCCAAGAAATTTTTGCTGGTGCATTCGATGTGCCTGGTGCGAATCACAAATTATAATTCATCAAAGTATATGAGACTTCCTGCCAAAAGCAGGAAGTTTTTAATAATCAAATAATTTTATATGAAACGGGGATCCTATGGAACAAATTTTAGAAGTTAAATACCAAAAAAAACCAGCCTACGATATTGTATTTGCACAAGACTTTGAACAATTACCAGAGAAATTGGAGTCTTTTCAATTACAGAATAAAAAAATTGCTATTTTTACAGATTCAAATGTTGGGAGACTGCATGCTGAAAGCCTCAGTCAGATTTTAAGCAAACTTTCCAAGCAAGTCTGTATCTTCACTTTTCCAGCTGGTGAACATAACAAAACTCTAGAAACAGTGAAAGAGGCTTATAAATTCTTAATAGAACATCATTTTGATCGAAATGATCTACTTGTTGCCTATGGTGGTGGTGTTGTAGGTGATTTATGCGGGTATACAGCGGCCACTTATCTTAGAGGAGTTTCCTTTATTCAAATCCCTACCACATTACTTTCTCAAGTGGACAGTAGTATTGGTGGAAAAACAGGAGTTGACTTTGAAGGTTATAAAAATATGGTAGGTGCATTCTATATGCCTAAATTAGTCTATATGAATCTATCTTTGTTGGAAACTCTACCAGATCGAGAATTTCATTCTGGAATGGCTGAGGTTTTAAAATATGGTTTTATAAAAGATGTAAATTTCTTTGAGTGGTTATTATCAAATCTATATGAAATTCATGAGAAAGATCCCGATGTACTCACTGAGATGATAGTAAGTTGCTGTAAAATCAAAAAACAGGTTGTAGAAAAAGACCCTTTGGAAAAAGGTGAACGTGCACTCCTTAATTTTGGACATACTTTAGGCCATGCAATCGAAAAATTTAAAAACTTCGAATTATTGCATGGTGAATGTGTAGCGCTTGGAATTGTTTGTGCAGCACATATTTCTATGCAAAAAAATTACATAAGCAGTGATGAATTTTATGAAATCAGAGATATGTTAGTACCGTTTGACCTTCCTATTTCAATAACAGAATTGGATATTACTGAAATTATAAAACTTAGTAAATCAGATAAAAAAATGGAAGAAGGAAAGATAAAATTTATCTTACTAAAAAAAATCGGTTCAGCATTCATTGATGAGACAGTAACTGAAAACGAGATGCAATTAGCTCTGGAGGAAATTAATTATTCATATGAAGATGATAAAGAATAAAAAGAATTTATTTATAATACTAGAAGTAATGTTTGTCTTGATTTTATTATTTCTTGATCAGATAAGTAAATATTACATCTATATCCATATGAATCCAAATGGGAAAGTAAGCATAGTCTCAGACATTTTAGAATTTCAATATGTCGCAAATACTGGCGCGGCATTTGGTATGTTGCAGGATCAAAAAATATTTTTTCTATTTATTACTGTGATTTTATCAGGAATCCTAATTTTTCTATTACGAAAAATACCTATTGAGAAAAAGTATTATCTTCTCATTTTTAGCATCTTAGCTATCTTGACTGGTGGCATCGGTAATGCAATTGATCGTATTCGTTTTAATTTTGTAACTGATTTTATTTATATCAAAATCATTAATTTTCCTGTTTTTAATTTTGCAGATTTCTGTATTTCATCTGGGACAATTTGCATTCTTTTTTTGATTTTCTTCCGCTACAAGGAACAGGATTTAGATTTTTTAAGTTTTAAACAGCGAAAATATCGTCAACTTAAATAAACGTTTTTTTTTGATTCGATAGGAGTATTATGGCAGAATTTAAATATAAAATAACAGAAGAGTATGAAGAGTATCTAGACGAACGTCTAGATAAGTTTCTTAACTTTATGTTAGAAGACTTATCTAGAACTTACATACAAAAGCTTTTAAAAGAACAGCTTGTTTTTGTGAATGATAAAGTAGAAAAAGCAAATTATCAAATAAGAGAACATGACTTGATATCCATCCAAGTTCCGGCAGCAATTGAACCTAATATAAATCCAGAAAATATTCCCTTAGATGTTCTTTATGAAGATGAAGATGTTATTGTTGTAAATAAACCAAAAGGAATGGTAGTTCATCCAGCACTTGGGCATTATTCTGAGACACTTGTAAATGCATTGATGTATCATTGCAGAGGTCAATTATCCGGAATCAATGGAGTTATGAGACCGGGTATTGTTCATAGAATAGATAAGGACACTACCGGAAGTATTATTGCCTGTAAAAATGATTTTTCACATAATGCAATTGCAGAACAATTAAAAGAACATCAAATTAATCGAAAATATCTGGCAATCGTTCATGGTCATTTAAAAGAGCAGGAAGGGACTATAAATGCTCCTATTGGAAGAAGTTCAAAGGATAGGAAGAAAATGGCTATTTGCCCCACTGGAAAGCCTGCAATCACACATTATAAAGTCCTTCAGGAATTTTCAGATTATTCTTATATAGAATGCACTTTGGAGACAGGAAGAACTCATCAAATCAGAGTACACATGAGCAGTATACAAAATCCTATATTGGGAGACCTAGTGTATTCTGCAAGAAAAGCAGATTTTAATTTGCATGGACATACATTTGAAGGACAAACACTGCATGCATATATACTAGGCTTTAAACACCCAAGAACCAATGAATACATTGAGACAATTGCACCTTTGCCAGCCTATTTTAATTCTTTATTATCTGTGTTATAATACAAATAAGAATATCATTGAAAATAAAAAGGGGGTATTTCTATGAATACAATTATTACCATAGGCAGACAATTTGGATCTGGTGGAAGAGAAATCGGTGAAAAAGTAGCTGCATATTATCAGATTAAATGTTATGACAAAGAACTTTTATCCCGGGCTGCAAAGGAAACTGGTTATTGTGAGGAAATTCTTCAAAATCATGACGAAAGACCTACCAATTCATTTTTGTATAATTTAGTAATGGATACCTATTCCTTTGGTTATAATGCATCATCCTTTGTTGACATGCCAATTAGCCATAAAGTATTTCTTGCTCAGTTTGATACCATTAAGAAAATTGCAGATGAAGGTCCTTGTGTATTAGTCGGACGCTGTGCAGATTATGCATTAGCCGACTACAAAAATTGTATTAATATATTTATTCATGGAAAAGCAAGAAATAAAATCGATCGCATTATGACAAAATATGATTTAAATGAAGCAAAAGCAAAAGAGATGATTCAGAAAAAGGATAAACAACGAAGCAGCTATTATAATTACTATACCTCAAAAAAATGGGGACATGCCGATTCCTATGATTTATCGATAGATTCTGGTTTATTAGGAATTGATGGTACCGTTGAGTTAATCATTCAATTTATAGATCATTTAGAAAAAAACAAATCATTACATAAATAATAAGAGAAGGAAAGCATCGATAGAATCCTATGCTTTCCTTCTTTCTTATTAATCCAACTATTCGCAAAAGACAACTTTAACGAATAGTTACTAGTATTCAAATCCTATATCCTTTGAATCCAACACGATTGTAAATGGACCATCATTTACCAAAGATATCTTCATATCTGCGCCGAAAACACCTGATTCTACAGGTCTTTTCATGACTTCAGTCGCTTCTTTTTTTATATACTCGAATAAGTTATTTGCAATCTCTGGATTTCCTGCCTGGGTAAAGCTTGGGCGATTACCCTTTTTGCAATCAGCGTACAAGGTAAATTGAGAAACAAATAAAATATCACCTTGAACATCCATAATTGATAAGTTCGTTTTATCTTGTTCATCTGAAAATATTCTTAGTTGTATAAGCTTTTTTAACATCTTATCAGCTATATTCTGGTTGTCTAAATGATTGATTCCAACAAAAACTAACAACCCTTTTTGGATTGCTCCAACACTATTTTTTTCAACGTGTACTTCTGCTTTCAATACTCTCTGTATTACAAACCTCATGATTGATTTCCATTACCATCCTTATCAGCTTCTATATCTTCTGATTTCTGATTAGATAGTTCTTTTTTATTTTTTTTCTTGTTTTTTTCAATTGGTTCTCTAAAAACTAGAGAAGAATCATTTACCTCTTCTACATTTAAATATTCCATCGATTCTATCGGCATATTCTTTTGTTCTAATCTTTTATTCATAAAGTAACGAAATCCTGCAAGAACTACTGCTATTGTGGGAACACCTATTAACATTCCAATCAGACCGAACAATCCTCCAAAAACAGTGATGGAACAAATGATCCAAAAACCCGAAACACCTGTAGAAACACCCAAGATTTTAGGGCCAATTACATTTCCATCAAGTTGTTGTAATGCTAAGATAAAGATTAAGAAATAAAGCGCTTGGATTGGATTCACCATTAAAATTAAAAAAGCGCTTGGAATTGCACCAAAATATGGACCGAAAAATGGGATAATATTTGTAACGCCTATAATCACACTAATAAGAACCGGAAAAGGCATCTTTAATAAACTAAGTCCACCGAAACATAAAAATCCGATGATAATAGAGTCTACGATTTTCCCACCTAAAAAACCATTAAAAGTACGGTGTACAAAACGAAAAACAGTAATAACTTTATTTGCTTTTTCATTTTCGAAGACTGAATAAATCAGTTTTTTGCTTTGACTACTGAACGATTCTTTCGTGGCTAAAACATAAACCGAAATGATCATTCCAATAAGCATATGATATACACTTTTAAAAATATTAAAAACTCCTGATAAAATACCAAGAAAATTATTTGAAATTGATTTTATCATGCTATTAATGGTAGGCATGAAATCATTACTTAACCAATTGTTGATTTCATTCGAGTATTCCTTAAAATACATGGTAACTGTTGCTTCTATTTCTGGATTATTTTTCAACATTTCGCTGAGCCAATTGTTAAAATTATCCGCATAGGTAGGAAATTGCTGTACAATCGTCTGAATATTTCCAAGAATTTGGTCATATAAAAGTTGATAGAATCCATAAAACATAAAAACTACCAAAATATAGGTAATTAAAATTGAGCTAATACGAATATATTTCGGTTTTTTCCCATTTGGAATTTCTTTCATTAATTTTATTTTAAGTAAGATTGGAAACATAATCTTATACTCAATAAAGTTAATCACAGGAGTCAACAGATAAGCAAATACTAAACCATAGATTATTGGCATGGATATCATAAAAAATCTTCCAATACCTGCACTGATAATTTTATTATTATACAAAATATAGGAAAACAATAAACTTCCACATATAACAAGAAATGATGTAACTCCATAACCAATATACTTCTTATCAAACTTAAACTTCATAACGTTACCACCTTGAATTTAATGATTTATTATACCATGATTCAATTTTCATAACTACTATAATCTGTTATAATCAATATATAAAATGAATTGGAATTGAGGTTTTATGAAATAATGAAATTACAACAAATGTATAGTTTAACACGCAAAGCTATTGATGATTTTCAGATGATTGAAGAAAATGATTGCATTGCTCTTGGCATATCTGGTGGTAAAGATAGTATGGCTTTATTGTATATATTAGCTGGACTAAGGAAATTTTATCCAAAAAAATTCACTCTGATTGGAGTAACGATAGATTTAGGTTTTGATAATCTGAATCTCACAAAAATTCAGGAGTCATGTGATGATTTGAATGTTCCGTATGAAATTATAAAGACAGACATTGCTGATATTATTTTTCACCAAAGAAAAGAATCTTCTCCCTGCTCCTTATGTGCTAAAATGAGAAAAGGTGCATTAAATGATGCTATGAAAAAACACGGATGCAATAAGGTTGCATATGCGCATCATAAAGATGATGTAGTTGATACTATGATGTTATCCCTGCTTTATGAAGGACGTTTTCATAGTTTTTTACCTGTTACCTATTTAGATCGAAGTGAAATAACTGTTATTCGCCCTTTTCTTTACGTAAATGAAAGGGATATAATTGGATTCATAAATAAGTATCAAGTACCGATTGTAAAAAGTCCGTGTCCTGTTGATAAGAAGACGAAACGTGAATATGTAAAAAATTTAATTCGTAGTATCAACGAAGAAAATCCTGATGCTAGAGAGCGTATGTTTACAGCTGTAATGAGGGGGCTCTATGGAAAAGAATAATAATTATCATACTGAAATGAATATTAAGAATACCATGAAATTGAGGGAGTTATTATCTACTCTCCCACCTTTTTGCAAACAATTTTTTCGTGGTATTGAAGACATTACATCATCTAGAACAAAAATTGCCTATGCTTATGATATTCGAGTTTTTTTTGAATTTATGCACGAGCATAATCCTTATTGTTCTAAGATGAATATTGTCGATTATCCAATTACAATTTTAGACTATATCACTCGTGAAGATATTGAAGAATATATGGAACATTGTAGTTATTACATAAAAGATGACAAAGAATTTACCAATGGTGAACGGGGTAAATCACGAAAACTAGCGTCATTACGAAGCTTTTATAATTATTTCTTTCGTTGTGAAATGATAAAAACAAATGCTCCGTCATTGGTTCCTATGCAGAAAATGCATAGCAAAGAGATTATTCGTCTAGATGTGGACGAAGTTTCTATTTTGCTTGATCAGGTTGAGGCTGGTACAAGCCTAACAAAAAGCCAGCAGAAATTTCATGCGAAAACAAAGGTTCGTGATTTAGCTTTAATTACCTTATTGTTAGGTACTGGTATTCGTGTATCTGAGTGTGTTGGGATTGATTTATCAGATGTAGATTTTAAAAATACAGGGATTAAAATAAGAAGAAAAGGTGGAAATGAAACAATCGTTTACTTTGGTAATGAGGTAGAATTAGCACTCAAAGAGTATCTCCATGAAAGACATAGAATCATTCCTGAGGCTGGACATGAAAATGCATTTTTCTTATCATTACAAAATAAACGATTAGGTGTTCGTAGTGTTGAAAATCTAGTAAAAAAATATGCTTCAAATGTTACTTCATTGAAGAAAATAACACCACATAAACTACGCAGTACTTATGGTACAAGTCTATATCAAGAAACAGGCGATATTTACCTTGTTGCAGATGTTTTAGGACATAAAGATGTAAATACAACCCGAAAGCATTATGCAGCTATTGACGAAGAGAGAAGAAGAAAAGCAAGAAATGTAGTAAAATTGAGGGAAAATTAAATTCCAAATCGAATGCGATAACCACATTTTTTACACAATTCTTCTATAATAATTCGTTTTGAAAAATTATCTTGTAATTTTGTTGTTCTATCTTTATTTAAAATATTAGCTAAAGATTCTTGCTTTAGATTGCCTAAAGAAATAATACCTTCCCCATCAAGACAGCACGGCACGACAGTTCCATCAACTAGTACTGCTATTTGATTTCTCAATGCATAGCAAAACCCATACTCAGAAACGATTTCTTCTTCTAATGCTGGCCATTGAAATTCTTCTTCAAAATTTAGGTATAAACAATTTTTAAGTTTATTACCCATATTCAAAGAAGAACTGATGCTAACTTTGTGAGCATCAGCTATGGCTGTTAGAATACTCTTATTCTCTGAACTTAAATTTTCTTTTATAATTTCAGTTTTACTAATTGCGGAATTCGTAGTAAATCCTAGGTTCCAAAGACGGTAGGAAATATTTGTATGGTTGGAATCTAATACTTTGTTTGCATAGTTGAATATATCTTTAAAGTAATCTAGATTATGAATTTCAAAAGATTCTAAGTCTTTCTTTCCTATACTTGATTGATTCCCAAAAAAACTATGTAATGAAAAATTAACTTGTCTAATACAAGAATGAGCTAATAAAACATCCTGACAACTTCGTATACGAGTACCATTTGTGGTTATCGTAACATTTAGATTCAATTTATCACAAATGGTTAAAATAGAGTCAAGCTCTGGATGTAGCAAAGGTTCACCTTTCACATGAAGATATAAATAATCAGTATATATTTTAGCTTCAGTTGCAAATTTATCAAACATTGCAACTGAAATAAATTCTGGTGTTCTCATTGTTGTTGGACAAAAGGAACAGTTCAAATTACAGACATTTGTAATTTCTATATAAAACTTTTTAAATCTCTTTTTTGAATTCATATTATCACCCTATCATTGATTTTAAACAGTAAATTATTACCTATTACTGAACTATCCTAACAGATGTGAACAAGAAAAACAATTCAAAAATCAAGGTTTAAATTCTGTTGAATAATATGGAATTAATATAAAATCACCACTGACAATTAAATCGTTCTCCAAGTGATTCATTCTCTTTACTTCGTCTATATAATCTTGGTAATCATGCTCTCTTTCATTTGCATACTCTACTGCAAGATCCCATAATGTTTCACCAGAGTTAATTTCTATGGTTTTATAATATTTAAATAATGTATTCTCTGACTCAGATGCTTTTGAAAAAAAACTACCAAGTGTTATGGCTAGAAAAAGTATAAATAAACTGGTTATAATAAATGTTGCTACGTGATTTCGTAATTCTCTTTGTCTGCGCTTTTTATTTTGAATAATACGCTCTTCGTACATACAATACCTCCCAAACTAACTTGTTTAAATACAAACACTTGTTCTTATAAATCGAATTATACAGAACGATTGTTCGAATGTCAATAGTTTTTTCGCTAAAAATCGAACAAATATTTGGAATATATGTTTGCTTTTTTAGTATGGTATGTTATACTTACAAAAAGATAGGTAAAACCTATGATGGGAGGATTCATATGTCATTTGGTAAAATTTCAAAAAAACAGGAAGAAATTCTTTCTTATATTAAAGATGAAATATTGAAACGAGGATATCCGCCTGCAGTACGTGAAATCTGTGAAGCTGTTAACTTAAAATCTACATCCAGCGTCCATGCACATCTTGAAACTTTAGAAAAAAACGGATATATTCGTAGAGATCCAACAAAACCTAGAGCTATTGAAATTGTAGATGATAGTTTTCATATGGTGCGACATGAAATGGCTAGTATTCCTATTCTTGGTACTGTAGCAGCAGGTCAGCCAATTTTAGCACAAGAAAACATTGAGGGTTATTTTCCTATCCCAGCTGAAATGGTTCCACAAGGAGACGTTTTTGTACTTAAAGTTAAAGGTGATAGTATGATAAATGTTGGTATTTTTAATGGTGATCAAATCTTTGTTGAGGCTTGTGAAACTGCACGTAACGGCGATACTGTTGTTGCTCTTGTTGAAGATTCTGCTACAGTAAAAACATTTTATAAAGAAAATGGATCTATACGTTTACAGCCAGAGAATGATACCATGGAACCAATTATTGTAAAAGATTGCAAAATATTAGGTAAGGTTTTTGGAGTTTTTCGCTTATACTAAAAAAGAAGGTCAAGTAAACTTGACCTTCTTTTTTATAGACTATCTGCTTCGATACGAGTTCCGTTTTTCCAAATTTTTTCCAAATCATAAAACAAACGATTTTCTTGATCAAAAATATGTACAATAATGTCCTTATAATCCATTAAAATCCAATTTGCATTAGAATATCCTTCTACTTGTCTATTTAAGTATCCAGCCTTTCCTAAAGCTTCATCTACATTATCACTTAATGCTTGTACTTGATTACGATTATTACCACTTGCAATAATAAAATAATCTGCCACAACAGAAACATTGCTGATATCGATTATGGATATATTATCTGCTTTTTTATCTTCTAATGCATGAATAGCAAGTTTTGCCATTTCTTTTGAATGATTCATTTTAATTCTCCTCTGCCTTTAAGGCTAACTGTTTTGTATAAAAATCAAATGTTTTTTGAGTTAAAGGATCTACTTCCTCTTGTGTAGCATGTAAATATTGTAAGGTATCTTCCAATATCAAGAGTAATGCCTGATCAATATCTGTATACACTAACTTGCGGACTTCAGACATGTTTGCCAAGTTTTTTCGACTTGGTTCAATGAAATCAGAAACATAAATTATCTTCTCAAGCATTGACATATTTGGCCTTCCAGTTGTATGGTAAATAATTGAATTTACAATATTTTTATCTGTTATCTGGTATTTATTCATAGCAAGGAAACCACCAACTTTTGCATGTAATAAATATGGGTTTCTAAGTTCCGAATCACTAACTGGTATATGATGCTTCTGGCATATAGATATTTTTTTATCATCAGTAATACATTTAGCACAGTCGTGCAATAAGCCTGCTATTTCTGCATCTTTTGGATTTTCACCATATAATGCAGCAAGATTTGCAGCTGTAAAAGCAACCCCAAGACTATGTTCAAATCTTTTTTCATCCAATTTTTTCTCTATCGAAGTTCTTATTTTTCTAATACTTACATTTCGATTCATAAGTGTTCTGCATCCTTTACCTATATAACATTTGGTCCTTAATGTACGCTTCTACCTTTTCAGGAACCCAAGTAGTAATTGATTTACTTTCTTTCACTGATTTTCTTATTTCGGTTGAGGAAACAGGAATATTGGTGGTTGAGAAAAGTATGATTTTTCCATGATATCGTTCTTCTAATTCCTTCACTTTGTTTAAAAGTGTTTGTATTGTAAAATTTTGATTTTCTCGTGTTGCAACCAAGAGTGTACAATTTTGAAAAATTTGTTCCGGACACTTCCAAGTATCCAACTGAAAAAGAGAGTCCGCACCTACTATAAAATATAATTCAGCATCTATGTAGTCTTTTTTTAAGTCTAATAAAGTTTCAAATGTATAGGTATTCCCTTGTTTTTTTAACTCTAAATCGGAAAAAGCAAAATTTTCATACCCTTTGATTGCTAGTTTTGTCATATTCGCCCGATGATGTGCCATCGTTACATTCGTCTTTCGGTATGAGTTTCCTGTAGGAATGAATAACACCATATCAAGGTTTACCTTGTTCATTGCTTCTTGGGCCAGAAAAAGATGACCTTTGTGAATCGGATCAAAAGTCCCGCCCATAATGCCAATCTTTTTCAAAAGACATACCTTCTTTCCTTTATTATAATTATTCTGGAAGAAATATTTTTTTATGGTCTTTATCTTCTTTATATAGTACTATTTTTTTGCCAATCACATGAACAACTTGTGAATGGCTTCTTTCTGCAAGCATTTGTGAAATTTGTTTGGGATCTTCTAAACAATTCTGAAGAACTGTAATTTTAATCAGTTCTTTTGTGTTAAATGCTTCTGTTATAGCCTCTGTTACTTCTGGCGTAAGTCCATTTTTACCAATTTGAAAAATTGGAGTTAAGGTACTTGATAAGCCTTTTAAATATGCTCGTTGTCTACTGTTCATAAGACTTCCTTTCTAATATTTATTTATAGTATAAGAAGGAATGTCCATATAAACCAAGTTGCTCAAGTTGCTCAAGAACACCATTTTCTTTGATAAAACGTTGAAAAAAAGTAAAACCTTTTTCACTTTCTAAGTTTGTGTAACCCAGCATTTTTTCAACACGAGCTCCTTCAATCACATACTCTTCTTCTTCTTCATCATAGTAAACATCGATTCCACCTGCCGCTGCTGCAAGAGCTTCTCGTGGGAAATATTCTTGCTTAAACGTAATTGGTTCTTCTTTAATATCTGCCAGCATATCGTTTACATACCATAATAATTCTTTTAACCCTTGTTTACTAACGGCAGAAATTGGAAAAACTTTAATTCCTTTTGGCTCAAATTCATCCTTTAATAATTGAATGGGATCTGCTTCTGAACCTTCAAAGATACTATCAATTTTATTAGCCGCAATAACTTGTGGTTTTTTTGAAAGATCGGCGTTATAGGTTTCTAACTCCTTATTTATCGCATAGATATCTTCCACTGGGTTACGTCCTTCTGTTCCAGCTGCATCAACCATATGAATAATTACTTTGGTTCGTTCAATGTGTTTCAAAAATTCATGACCCAAACCAATACCTTCTGACGCACCTTCAATCAAACCAGGAATATCAGCAATTACAAACCCTTTTGAATCACCTAAATCAACAACGCCTAAGTTTGGATTAAGTGTTGTAAAATGGTAATTCGCAATTTTAGGTTTTGCATTGGTTACAACTGATAATAAGGTGGACTTTCCAACATTCGGAAAACCTACTAATCCTACATCTGCAATTACTTTTAATTCAAGCAAAAGATTTAATTCCAAAAATGGCTGCCCTGGTCTGGCATAAGTTGGTGCTTGCATCGTGCTTGTTGCATAATGCTGATTACCAGTTCCACCTTTTCCGCCTGTCAGTAAAACAACCCTACGATTACCTTCACTCATATCCGCGATAACTTTACCTGATTCAGCTTCTTTAATGACTGTGCCTAAAGGAACTTTTAGGGTTAAACTTTCCCCATCTTTACCAGTACAATTTCTTTTTCCGCCTGGTTCTCCATCTTGGGCACAAAATTTACGACTATTACGATAATCAACTAACGTATTCAAGCCATTTTCTACCTCAAAAATAACATCTCCACCACGGCCACCATCGCCACCATCTGGGCCACCACTGGGAACATATTTCTCACGTCTAAAGGAAACATGACCATCGCCACCTTTTCCACTTCTTACATATATTTTCGCTCTATCTACAAACATTTTTACCTCTATTCTACCTACATGGTTTGAAACAATCTCTTTCATTATTTTACACGATAACCCCAAAAAATAAAATAGGAAGCGTAAAAATATTAAAACAGAAACATAAACTTTAGTATAAAGTTCGCTACATTAAAAAAAGAGCTTCAAACTTAAACGTTCGAAGCTCATCTTTTTTCGTTTTAGACTTCTACAGGATAAACGGAAGCTTGTTTTTTATCTCTTCCTTTTCTTTCGAATCTAAGAACTCCATCAACTAAAGCGAATAATGTATCATCTCCGCCTCGTCCAACATTGTTTCCTGGATGAATCTTAGTTCCGCGCTGTCTATATAAAATATTTCCTGCTTTTACGAATTGTCCGTCAGCTCTTTTTGCTCCTAATCTTTTAGACTCGGAATCTCTACCGTTTTTGGTAGAACCAACTCCTTTTTTATGAGCAAAAAATTGAAGGTTCATATTTAACATGGCATTACACCTCCTCGATTTTAAGTTTTAAATACTTTTTTCCATATTGATGTTCAATTTCTTTTAATCCAAGAAGCATAGAATCTACTAATAATACAGCTTCCTTCGACGGATGTTCATTAAATTCACAAATAATGGTTCCAGTTTTTTCATTGGTCATCACATTGATTACCTCTGTTGTAAGTGTTTCTATTGAATTAATCATATTTATGACTAATACAGAAATAGCTGCACACACAATATCTTTCCCATAATTTGCAAAGCCCGCATGTCCATCGACATGAATTGCACTATATTCACTTGTTCTTGTTTTTTGAATTGTAATAGTCGTCATAACAAAAATTAAGCATTGATTTTATCAATTTTAACTTGTGTGTATGCTTGTCTGTGACCAT